>NZ_JBBMEU010000016.1:0-37414 GCF_040096415.1 Megasphaera intestinihominis | reverse complement strand
TGCTCAGGTAGCTCAGTCGGTAGAGCAGGGGACTGAAAATCCCCGTGTCGGCGGTTCAATTCCGTCCCTGAGCACCAACATCAATTACCTATCATGCGGTTGTGGCGGAATGGCAGACGCGCTACTTTGAGGGGGTAGTGAGCGAAAGCTCATGGGGGTTCAAGTCCCCCCAACCGCACCATAGCTTCTCACAAGAGGAGCGCTGAATAGAAACGGCCCCGTGGTGTAGCGGTTTAACATGTCGCCCTGTCACGGCGAAGATCGTCAGTTCAAATCTGATCGGGGTCGCCATATTCTTTTTTTAACAATTTTATATGCGGTTGTGGCGGAATGGCAGACGCGCTACTTTGAGGGGGTAGTGAACGAAAGTTCATGGGGGTTCAAGTCCCCCCAACCGCACCATGTAAAAAGGGCTTGTCGTATGACGACAAGCCCTTTTAAGTGATTAGTGGCTAGTTGTTAGTGGTTAGCGGATGGCTTTAAATTTAAAGCTTTTCTCTGCAAACTACAAACTCCGAACTATAAAGAGATAGGGACCACGCATGATAGCAACAGCTTTTGTGCGACAGTCCCTTTTTTAGCAGTTCGTGTTTCGTAGGGGCCACGAGCCACGAACCACGAGCCACGAACCACGAGCCACGAACCACGAGCCACGAACCACGAGCTACTGCTTACTATAAAATCAAAAAGGGGAATCCCTATGGATAAGGAACATATATTTTTTGAAAATTATGCCAGGAACTGGGACCGCGACCGCAAGGCCGACGCCAAAATCTTGTCGTCTTTCATGGAGCTGGCAGGGATACGGCCCGGTTCGGTCATACTCGATGCCGGCTGCGGGACAGGCGTGCTCCTGCCGTATTTGTCGGCGGCTGCCGGTGATGATGGGACCGTCGAGGGCTTCGATTATTCCCAGCAGATGATCGATGTGGCCAAAGAGAAATTTTCTCACCTGGCCAATGTCACTTTTACGACAGGCGATGTCCTGAAATACCATTTCCCGGAAAAACATTATGATGTCGTCTGCTGCCTTAATTTTTATCCCCATATCGCCAGTCACAGCCGCGACGTCATCCGTCGCCTCTATAAGGCCATGGTGCCGGGTGGGACGCTGCTCATCATGCACGATATGCCCCGCAAGGCCGTCAACGCCATCCACGGCGGCCAGCCTGTGCTGCCGCCGGTCGATGTCCTGGAAGAGAAATTGATCAGCGCCGGGTTTTCCGTCGTCATCGCCATGGATACGGACCGGTTCTATCTCATCAAAGTCGTCAAGGAGGCTGACGAAGCCGATTTCGTCTACGACGACGAGGAACAGCCGGCCGGCGTGGCGTCCCATCCCCTCCATCACGGCCATCACCATACGGAAACGAAGCGTGTCCTCAACCGCCTGTCGCGCATTACGGGCCACGTCGAAGCCATCAAGCGCATGATCGAAGACGGCCGCGACTGCAGCGACGTCCTGGTCCAGCTGGCCGCCGTCCATTCGGCCGTCGCCGGTGTGAGCCGGGTCATCCTCAAGGACCATATCGACCACTGCATCATCGATGCCATCCGTGAACACGACGCAGATGCCGTAGAAAATCTCAAGAAAGCTATTAATACCTTTGTCAAGTAATGGTATAATAAGACCAGAGTATCCATTTGGAAAGGGTGTGACCACGATGCAGTTTCGTGTAGTATTAGGTGATTTATCGGAGTGGAAGGCCGACGGGATCGTATATTCTGCCAGCTCGACCCTCTTGCCAACGAATAGCGTCAGCAGTAAGATTCATCAGAAAGGCGGCTTGTCTTTTTCCGCCTCGTGCCGTACGATCGGCATGTGCCACGTCGGCAGTGCTGTCATGACCAAGGGTTATAAATTGAAGGCGCCTTTCATCATCCACGCTGTCGGGCCGTACTGGGTAGGCGGCAAGCGCGGTGAAGAAGGGGAATTGTTGTCGGCCTATAAGAAGGCCATCCATCTGGCCGATGAAAAGCATTTGAAGCACGTCGCTTTTGCTTCGCTGAGTACGGAAGAAAAACGCTACCCCCTGCAGCGCGCTGCCGCTGCCGTCGTCCCCTTGCTCCTGACCGACGGAACCGGCTTCGACCGCATCGACATGGTCTGCACGAGCCCGGAAGAACAGGAAGCCTATACGAAAGCGGCTGTCTTCTTCTGGCTCCGCCATCTCGGAGACGCTGCCGGCAATGAACAGGCGGCCATGATGGAAGAAGCCGGCGCTGCCCTGGCCCTGCTGCAGAGCCGCGATGATGCACCGGACCCGATTGCCTTGTCGGAAGAGGTCAAGAAAATCGAAGCCATCGTCCATCCTTTCTTGAAGTTGAGGAAACGCAGCCTCGTAGACATCGAACAGGCTGCATCGCAGATCATGGCCTTGTATCCGGCCAGCAGTGCGGAAGGAGTGTAACCCATGGCAAAAAGAAACGGAACCCATGATCTGGACGTCACCGTCCAGTGCCCGGCCTGTCATGAATACGGCGTCTTCCATACGTGGGATGTCATCGACACGGCTGATGCGAAATTGAGCAAACGCGTTCATTTCGACGAAAATCTATTTTTCTACACGTGCCCTCATTGCCACGCCAAGATCCACATGGAAAGCAAGTGCCTCTACATCGACCGGGACAAGAAGCTCCTGGTCTGGCACATCCCGGATCCGAAAGAACGGGTCACGTCGAAGGAAGTCCAGGATGCCCTGGGTTCGCCGTCCTTCACGACCTATACCTGCCGGGCTGCCCTGACCTGGGGCGAATGGCGGGAAAAGATCATCGAACTGGAAGGCTCTTATGATGACCGCCTCTATGAAATTATCAAATACGGCGCTTATCAGCTCCTGAGCCAGGAAGACAAGGAACGCCTGCCCCTGGAAGCCTATCACATCGACTATGCCGACGATAGCCACGATCCGGACAAGCTGGCCCTGGTCTTCATGCAGGAAGATGCCAAGGGTATGGCCTATGTCTATCCCATTACAGAACATTTGAAAGAAGTGACCAAGGATATCTTCCTGCCCATCATCGAACAGATCGCCGATGCCAACCGCAAGGCCCAGTTCGACCGTTTCGGCTATTCCTGGGCCCGCCAGTTCACGACGTACATCATCAAGGCCGCCGAAGAAGACAAGAACCGCGAAACCTATGGCAACCTCATCGGTTTCTGGGTCAAGACCATTGGCGACGAAATCTTCCGGGCCGAAGTGAAGCCGGAAAAATAATGGTTTGCGGCGGGCCGCCTTGACAGGACGGCCCCTACAAGCCACTAGCCACTAAAGAGGCTGTCGCATGACGACGGCCTCTTTTTATTGACAGATGTTTTAATTAAAAATATAATAAAAATAATGGGTTATTGTAGGATTTGTATTCCCTGGCAATTCATAATTTTGTTAGATAGGAAGGAGACATTGGATGTTTTCTATTTTAAAGCGTATTATGCTGACGACGGTCATTGCTGTCGGTTTTATGATTGGCTCCATGACGGTGACGGCTCAGGCCGATATGCCGCCGACGATTGCTGAATCGGCCTGCATGATCGACGTCGATACAGGTAAGGTATTATATCAGGTCTATCCGACCAAGTGGGTCCACCCGGCGAGCACGACGAAAATCGTCACCCTCATTACGGCCCTGGACCAATATAAGGATAAGCTGGACCAGCCCTTGCAGATTTCCTGGGAAGCTGCCAATACGGAACCTTCCTGCCTGGGGATTGCACCGGGCGATCCCATTTCTATCCGTGAAGCCCTGCGGGGCATGATGGTCGTTTCCGGGAACGATGCCGCTGTCGCCGTCGCCCAGACTTTAGGGGGTTCTGTCGCCGGCTATGCGGAAAAGATGAACCAGGAAGCGGTCAAAATGGGAGCTACCCATACGAATTTCGTCAATCCCAACGGCTTGACGGCAGCCCATCACCACACGACGGCCATCGACATGGCCAAGATGGCTGCGTACGGGATGAAGAACTTCCCTGAATTTCGTTATATTGTAGGACTCAAATCCTATGATGTAAAATACATGGATGGTCGGGAACCGAAGCACGTCACGACGACGAACCATTTCCTGACCAGCGGCTATCCCGGCGCGAACGGCGTCAAGACAGGCTTTACCAATGCTGCTGGCGAATGTCTCGTTGCTTCGGCAACGCGCGACGGCCATACGCTGGTCTTGGTCCTGTACAACGACGACAACCGCTGGACCGATGCACCGACCATTTTAGATTACGGCTTCCGGAGATTGCAGACGGGGAAATAGCCTGACCGGGAGCGCAACGAGGGGGTATAGTTATGGCGCACGTTTTGATTATTGAAGATGACAGTATGATCGCTGCCATCGAACGGGACTTTCTTGAGGCCAACGGCTTTGAAGTATCCGTAGCCATGACGGGAAAGGAAGGCCTGAAGATCTTTGATGGCGGAGCCATCGAAGCAGTCCTGTTGGACATCGGCCTGCCTGACACGGATGGCTTCCTGTTGTGCCGCAAACTGCGGGACATCAGCAACGTCCCCATCCTTTTCATCACCGCTCGGGGGAGCGACGACGATAAGATCAAGGGATTGGGACTCGGTGCTGACGATTATATCGTCAAGCCTTTCAATCCATCGGAAATGATGGCCCGCCTGAAGGCCCATCTGGAAATCCATCAGAGACTGTTAGGGGTACGTTTCCAGGATGCCGATGACAACAAACCGGATATCCAAGTCGGCGACTTGCGCATTTTCATCAAGCGCCACCAGGTTTTCCGGGGAAAAACAGAAATCAATCTGACTGGGAAAGAATTCAATCTGCTCTTGTTCCTGACCCGTCATCCCAACCAGGTCTTCTCCAAGAAGTACCTCTTCGAGATGATATGGCATCTCGATGCCCTGGGCGAACTGGCGACGGTGACGGTCCACGTCAACCGCCTGCGGGACAAGCTCAACGAAGTCGAACCGGAATTCACGGCAATCGAAACCGTTTGGGGAAACGGTTATCGCTTCCGCGTAGAAGAATAAAAAAAATAGGCTGTCGCAAATGCGACAGCCTATTTTTTACTGTAGGGGTCGCCGCGTGGGCGACCCGCTGGATATTTGGTGACAACCTCTCTGGCCGGAAAATCGCTCATGTTCTGGGGCGGGCTTGCCACGTGCAAGCCCCTACGAAGCTAGTCACCAGCCAGAGCTGCCAGCCAGAGCTACTAACCACGAGCCACGAACCACGAACCACTAAAAAAGGAGCTGTCGCAATGCGACAGCTCCTTTTTTCACTATTAGTAATTAACGTTGCGGAGTTCGAAGAAGGACTGGGGATGTGCACAGACCGGGCAGACTTTCGGAGCTTCGACAGCTTCTACGATGAAGCCACAGTTGCGGCAGATCCAGGTCTTCTTGTCGGATTTCTTGAAGACTTCCTGTTTTTCGACGTTAGCCAGGAGAGCGAGGTAGCGTTCTTCGTGGTGTTTTTCGATTTCAGCGACTTTTTCAAATAAGAAGGCGATTTTGTCGAAGCCTTCTTCACGGGCTTCTTTAGCGAAGGTCGGGTACATTTCCGTCCATTCGTAATGTTCGCCGGCAGCAGCGTCTTTCAATGCGTTGATGTCGTTGGGCAGTTCGCCGCCGTTGAGGAGTTTGAACCAGATTTTAGCGTGTTCTTTTTCGTTGTTAGCCGTTTCTTCAAAGAAAGCTTTGATCTGTTCGTAGCCTGCTTTTTTAGCTACGCTGGCATAATAGGTGTACTTGTTGCGGGCCTGGGATTCACCTGCAAAGGCAGCCTGTAAGTTTTTTTCTGTTTTCGAACCTTTTAATTCCATAATTCATTTCCTCCTTGACAAAAAAGTCATATTTGAAATTATTTTTTAGCACCTCTTTGGGTTGATTTCATTGTAGCACTTTTTAACTCTGATGTCAACGGATAATTATTATTCGTTAGTAGAAAACTTTTAACGGGCCCGGTTGTTGTCGTGGCCGTCTGCCGTATGGTCCCGGTCGCCAGCATGGCTGCTGTTCTGACTGCTGCTGCGGCTGTTCTGGCTCTGGCTGCTCCGGGAAGACGACGACTGGCTGCTGCGGCTCTGGGATTGGGAGCGGCTGTGGCTGGTGCTGTCGTCGCGGGTATAGGAATCCCACTTCGATTTGACCGTGTCGCCGGCATCTTCGGCCGAGTCCTTGAGGCTGCCGTATTTCGCCTTGAACTGGGCTTCAATCTGGTCCGCTTTTTCCGGGTACATGGCCTTCAGTTTAGCCAGGAGTTCGGCCTTGCTGGCATTTCCCTTATCCAAGGCACCCTGGATTTCTTTATACTCTTTATAATAGGCCATCCAATGCTTCAACGGGCCGTAATCGTTGCTCATGAAGGATGTGTAGCTGCCGAAGGCGCAGGCCAGTGTCAGGATGAGGAAGATGAGGACGCGCTTCATTTACTGCGCCCCCTTCCCGCGGGCTGCGGCGTGGCAGGCCTGGCTGGCCGAGCTGGCCGTCATGGCGGCGAAGAGGACCGTCAGGACGACGAGGACCCGCGTCACCAGGGAGAGCGTCGGCAAGGGCAGGAGGTCCGTATAGGCATAGGCCGGGATGAAGGAAATGCCGATGGCTGCCAGGATGACGATGGCCAGGGCCAGGTAAAGGAAACCGCTGAGGATACCGAAGAGGGTCCCCAGGACGTCCATGAAGGGGCTGGCGACGGCTTTGGCCGCTTTGCCCATCTGGCTGTCGCCGTCGTTCCAGTTGAAGTCCTTGCCCGTCTTGGCGGCTTCGGCGGCGTAGCGCTGGCGCATGACCTGTTCCCGGTCGTAACGGCGCTGCTGCTGGGCCAGCTGCTGCTGACAGTAGTATTCGTCGTCCCGGTCTTGGTCATAGAAGACGCGGTCTTCCACGCCCGGCCCGAAATCGCCGTAGGCGCCGTATTCGTTGCCGGGCATACGCGGGTTGTCTTCGGGGACGATGGGTTCGCCGATATAATAGCGGTAAATGTTCTTGGGATGTCCCAGTTTACAGCAGATTTCTTCTTCCGACCTGCCTTCTTTGGCACCGAGGCGGAACTGTTCTTCGCAGTCTTCGATGATGCCTTTTAAATCATTTTTGTCGCTCTTGCGAAAATAGTAGCGCAAGAGGTCCATAAATTCATTCTTTCTCATGCTTTACTCTGTCAGGCCCTTCCTTTCCCGTGA
Organism: Megasphaera intestinihominis; assembly: GCF_040096415.1. NCBI lineage: Bacteria > Bacillati > Bacillota > Negativicutes > Veillonellales > Veillonellaceae > Megasphaera > Megasphaera intestinihominis. The sequence goes on along the minus strand of NZ_JBBMEU010000016.1, from coordinate 30,273 downwards.
GTGCTTCATAGCGCTGGTGAAACGTCGCCCCGTACTGCCAGGCAGCGACGCTGATGGCGGCGATGGCGATGATGACGATGAAGATGGCAAATACCGGCATGTCCGGCAAAAAGGCGACCGATGCCAGGGGCTCTTTTTCCAGGGCGATGCAGATGGCCACCCAGGCCAGGAGCGCGATGGCGCAGACCGTGCAGATCGTGCCGATGATGTAACAGCTGAGATAGGACCGGCGCAGGCTCTGCCGGCTCATCGATGATTTCAAAGCAATTCCTCCTCTTCAATTCATTACCTGTTATCTTAACACAGGCACTATAGCAGGTCAATCACGGCGGCCCGTTCCCTTGCGAAGGGGGGCCTGGGGCTATATAATGATATATAATTCTATTTGTCTTTTGAAGGAGGAATTTTGATGGCTGATTTTGTCCGTTATTATGTAGGTGATGTCGTTCAGATGAAGAAGGCCCATCCCTGCGGCTGCAATGAATGGGAAGTGCTGCGTATCGGCGTCGATTTCGTCATCCGCTGCACCGGGTGCGGCCACCGGGTCATGATTCCCAGGCCAAAATTTGAAAAGTCTGTAAAGAAACGATTAAAATGCGCTGGTGATGAAAGTGAAAAAGCGTAAAAAGTTAGAAAAAGGTATTTTTATTTTTAGGACTTTGTGGTACAATATTCAACAGCCAATATTTTAATGCTTTACTAGAATAAAGAACTAAAGAAAGGGAGGTCATAGGATGAACAACAATACCTTGGATGGAGTGAAGATGCTCCACCATGATGAAATGCGCAATTATGACCGGATCCAGGGGAAAATCGTTTCTGTCATTATGAACCACGGCTGTAAGATTATTGAAACGCCGAGTTTTGAAGATTACGATGTATACCAGCACTTCTTTCCACAGCTCCGCCAGCAGATGGTCAAGACCATCGATACCGATGGCCGTGTCCTGGTCCTGCGGCCGGATGTGACGCTGCCTCTCGTCGAAACGGCAGCCCGCGAATTCCCGCGCTCGAACCAGCTGCTCAAGTTCGGTTATGTCAGTACAGTCTTCCGCGAATACTACGGCCGGTCGACGTATGGCAAGGATTTCCTGCAGGGGGGCATTGAAATCCTGGGCGACTCCAGCCCCGAATGTGACGGCGAAGTCATCGTCACGGCGGCTGAGATCCTCAAGGCCGTCGGCGTCGAAAACATCCGCATCGACATCGGTACGGCAGCCTATACGCAGGCATTGTTCGATGGCCTTCCCATTTCGGAAGAAGAGAAAGAAACGCTCAAAGGCTATATGGCCGACCGCAACCTCGTGGCCTGCAAGTCCTATATCGCCGCCCTGCCGGTATCGGCCGATGCCCGCAAGGCCCTGGAAGCCCTGCCGGTCCTCTTCGGGCCCTATGCCCAGACCCTGAGCAAGGCCCGGGATTACTCTATCAACAGCGGCATGCTCAACGCCCTGTCGCGGCTGGAACGGGTCTATGACTACATCCTTTATGCCGGCTATGCCGATAAGGTCCAGCTCGACTTCGGCTTTGCCAGCCGCCTGGGCTACTATGCGGATACGGTCTTCAAGGTCTACGTCGACGGCGCTCTGTACGACATCATCGACGGCGGCCGCTATGACCAGCTGTCGTCGCGGTTCGGCGTCGACCGCCCGGCCTGCGGCTTCGGCATGAACATCAATTTATTGTATGAATACATGAACGATGCCGGCCTGTTGGAAGATACGGAACCGTCGTTCCAGATGGCCGTATCCTATACAGCCGGCGACCAGACCCTGGTCCGGGACCTCATGAACTGGCGCAGCCGCGGCTTCCGCGTCGCCGCCTATCCCGATTCGTCCTTCATCGACAGCGGCGATTACAGTATCCACGCTATTTACCGCAACGGCTCGTACTATAAGGACGGCAAGGCCATGACGGCCGAAGAATTGGAAGCACTCATGGGGAGGTTGTAACATGGCGATTCATATTGCACTGGCCAAGGGCCGTATTCATAAAGTGGTCATGAAGTATTTAGCCGAAAGCGGCTATGATTTCCCGACGTATTCCGAAGAGAGCCGCAAGCTCATCTTTGAAGACGCCAAGGGCCAGCTCAAAGTGACCCTGGTCAAGTCGCCTGACGTCGCTGTCTACGTCGAACGCGGCGCCGCTGACGTCGGTATCGTCGGCAAGGACGTCCTCATCGAAGAAGCGCCGGGCGCCGACGTCTACGAAGTCATGGACCTGGGCATCGGCCGCTGCCGCATGGCCGTCGCCGGTATCGCCGGCAAGAAGGTCGACATGACCAAGCGCATCACTATCGGCACGAAATATCCGCGCATTGCCCGCAGCTATTTCGAGGCCAATCATCACAGCGTCGACATCATCAAGCTCAACGGGTCCGTTGAACTGGCACCGATCGTCGGCTTGTCCGATGTCATCGTCGATATTGTCGAAACGGGCAATACTTTGAAGGCCAACGGCCTGGAAGTCCTGAAATACTTCATGGATTTCAGTGCCCGCATGATTTGCAATCCCGTTTCCTTTAAGATGAAATATAACGAAATCCAGCAGCTCATGGATGTCATCCGTGAACACAGCATGAAGGCATAACTAAGGGGGAGTTAGAGTGGAATGGATAGATGTACCCAGTGAAGGGTTGACCTTACGCGACATTCGCCGCATTACTAAACGGGACCAGGCAGAAAGTGAAGACATCCGCAAGGCTGTCGAAGCTATCCTGGCCGACATCGAACAGCGCGGTGACGCCGCTGTCCGGGAATATACGAAACGCTTCGATGGCGTCGACCTCGACAGTTTCCTCGTTTCGCCGGAAGAAATCGACGATGCCGTCGACATCGTCGGTCCCGATTTCATGGCCATTCTGGAAGAAGCGGCCGCCAACATCCGGGCCTATCATGAACGCCAGGTCGAACAGACCTGGATCGACACCTTCCGTCCCGGCGTCCGCCTGGGGGCCAAGTTCACGCCTATCCAGCGCGTCGGTGTCTACGTCCCCGGCGGCACGGCGGCCTATCCGTCGACGGTCCTTATGGACACCATCCCGGCCCACGTCGCCGGCGTCCCGTCCATCGCCGTCTTTACGCCGCCTGCCAAAGACGGGTCGGTCAATCCCTACATCCTGGCTGCGGCCCATGTCGCCGGCGCTACGGAAATCTATAAAGTCGGCGGTGCCCAGGGCATTGCCGCTGCCGCTTACGGTACGGAAAGCATCCCGCCGGTCTTCAAGATCGTCGGCCCGGGCAACGCTTACGTCGCCATGGCCAAGCGCCTGGTCTTCGGCACTGTCGGCATCGACATGATCGCCGGCCCCAGTGAAGTCGGCGTCCTGGCCGACCACGACGCCAATCCGGTCTGGGTCGCTGCTGACCTCCTGGCCCAGGCCGAACACGACCGCCGGGCCGCCGTCTTCCTGGTCACGCCCAGCGCCGCCTTTGCCGGCGAAGTCGAAGCTGAAGTCCGGCGTCAGCTGGAAGAACTGCCGCGCAAGGACATCGCTGCCGAATCCATTGAAAAACACGCCAAGTTCTTCATCGTCAAGGATAAGGACCAGGCCGTAGATATTATGAACCTCATCGCGCCGGAACACCTGGAAATCGCCTTCAGCGACGCCGAAACGTGGGCCAAGAAAATCGTCAATGCCGGTGCTATCTTCATGGGGCCCTATACGACGGAACCCCTGGGCGACTACTTCGCCGGCCCCAACCATACCCTGCCGACTATGGGGACGGCGGCTTTCTCGTCGCCCCTCGGCGTCTATGATTTCGTCAAGCGCAGCAGCCTCCTGGAATACGATAAGGACGCTTTCACAGCTGTCGCCGACAAGGTCATGCGCTTCGCCAATGTAGAAGGATTGCAGGCTCACGGCCTGGCTGTAAGGAGGAGAATCGATGAATAATAACTGGCTTCGCAATACCATCCGCTCTTTTGAACCCTATGTCGTCCCGGAAATCCGGGAGCATACGGTCATCAATGCCAATGAAAGTCCGTACAACCTCTTTGATTTCCCCAAGGTCAAAGCCGATTTCCTGGAACGCCTGGCCAAGACGCCGTCGTACCACTATCCGGACCCCTTTGCCGAAGAACTGCGGGCAGCCCTGGCGAAATACGTCGGCTGCCAGCCTCAGGAAGTCCTCGTCGGCAATGGCGGCGATGAAATCATCAGCCTCATCATGAATACCTTCCTCAATCCCGGCGATACGCTCCTGACCCATACGCCGACCTTCGACATCTACGGCATCGACGCCGAAGTCCTCGGTGCCAAGGTCGTCACCGTGTCCGACCTCGACGGCTACCGCCGCAATCGCGACGGCCTCCTGGCCAAAGTGAAGGAACTCCAGCCGAAAGTGACGGTCCTCTGCAACCCGAACAACCCGACAGGGGAACTGCTGCCCCTGGATTACGTCGAAAGCCTGGTCCAGGCTGCCGACAATATCGTCGTCGTCGATGAAGCGTACTTGGAATTTGCCGGCGCGCCGAGCATCATTACCAAACTTGCCCAGTACGACAACCTCATCGTCATCCGCACCTTGTCCAAGGCCTTCGGCCTGGCCGGCTGCCGCGTCGGCTATGGTGTGGCTCAGAAGGAAGTCATCGACGCCCTGGGATTGACCAAGCTCGTCTATAACATGAACATCCTCTCGCAGAACGCTGCCCTGGCCGCCATGGACTATGCCGATGACATCCTGGCCCACAACATCCCGCCGACCCTGGCAGCGCGCCAGCATTTCATGGACGCCTTAAAGGACGTGCCGAATCTTACGGTCTATCCCAGTGCGACCAACTTCGTCCTGGTCCGCGTCCCCGACGGCCCGGCCATGGTCAAGGCCCTGCACGACGCCGACATCTGCGTCCGCTCCTATAAGGCGGCAGACCTCAAGAACTGCCTGCGCATCACCATCACCACGGACGACGTCGTCCGCCGCGTCGTCGCCGTCATGACCGAGGAGGCGAAGAAATATGCGTAGTGCCCAGGTCGAACGGGAAACGGCAGAGACGCAGATCGCCGTCTCCCTCAACATCGACGGCTCCGGTACCTTCGGTGGCACGACGGGCATCGGTTTCTTCGACCACATGATGAACCTCCTGGCCTGCCACAGCGGCATGGACATTACTCTCCACGTCCACGGTGATCTCGACGTCGACACGCATCACACCATCGAAGACCTGGCCATCGTCTTTGGCGACGCCCTGACCCGGGCCCTGGGCGACAAGAAGGGCATCAACCGCTACGGCATGTTCTACTGCCCCATGGACGAAGCCCTGACGCGGGTCGTCATCGACCTCAGCGGCCGGCCCTACCTGGTCTACGACGTGAAACTCGCCGTCGAACGCATCGGGACCTTTGAAACGGAAATGCTCAAAGAATTCCTCTATGCCCTGGCCGTCCACGGCCGCATGAACCTGCACGTCACCAATCTCTATGGCGAAAATGCCCACCACATCGTCGAATCGGTGTTCAAAGGGCTGGGCCATGCCTTGAAGGAAGCCGTCCGCATCGAAGGCGACGAAACGAGTGTCTTGTCGACAAAAGGGGTGTTATGATGAAGATTGCGATTATCGATTATGAAGTTGGCAACCTGGCCAACGTATACAATGCCTGGAAACGCCTGGGCATCGAAGCGGCCATTACCCGCGACCCGGCTGTCATCCGCGACGCTGATTTGGTCGAACTGCCCGGCGTCGGTGCCATCCGCGATGCCATGGGGAACTTACAGAAATTCGACCTCATCCCGCTCCTGCAGGAACAGGTCCAGAGCGGCAAGTTCTTCATGGGCGTCTGCCTGGGCATGCAGGCCCTCTTTGAAAAGAGCTACGAAGGCGGCACCTACGACTGCCTGGGTTTCCTGCCCGGCGACATCGTGCCCTTCCACACGAAACTGAAAGTGCCCCACATGGGCTGGAATGAGTTGGAATTCCGCCAGGAACACTGGCTCCAGAAAGGACTGCCGGCTCATCCTTACGTCTATTTCGTCCATTCCTACCATAAATCGCCAGTGGATACGCCCGACGTCATCGCTACGGCCGATTACGGCCAGCCCGTCCCGGCTATCTGCGGCAAAGACAATGTCCTGGGCTTCCAGTTCCATCCGGAAAAGAGCGGCCGCGTCGGCGAACAGCTCCTCCGGAACGTCGTCGATTACGTCATGAAGAAAGGGTGAGACTATGATCGTATTTCCCGCTATCGATATCCAGAACGGCCATGCTGTCCGCCTGCGCCAGGGCGTCAAGGACGACAGTACGACCTATTTTGAGAACCCCGTCGACGCTGCCGTCAAATGGTGCGACGAAGGGGCCATGTTTCTCCACGTCGTCGACCTGGACGGCGCCTTTTCGGGCAAACTGACCAATGCCTCGATCATCGGCGACATCTGTGAAGCCGTCGATATCCCCGTCGAAGTCGGCGGCGGCATCCGCAGCGAAGAAGCTATCGAAACGTATCTGGAAGCCGGTGTTAACCGCGTCATCATCGGGTCCAAAGCCGTCGAAGACCCGGAATTCATTACGGCTATGGCCAAGAAATACGGCTCGTCCCTGGCCGTATCCATCGACGCCAAGGGCGATGTCGTCGCTACCCGCGGCTGGGTCGACGGCAGTGACAAGAAGGTCCTGCCCTTTGCCCAGTCCATGCTCGACATCGGCATCAATACCCTGGTCTATACGGACATCAGCCGCGACGGCATGCTGACAGGGCCGAACTTTGAAATGCTCAGCCAGCTCCAGCAGCTGCCCTTCATCCGCCTCATCGCGTCCGGTGGCATGAGCAGCATCGCTGATCTGAAGAAATTACAGGCCATGGGCGTCTACGGTGCCATCACCGGCAAGGCGCTCTACGAGGGGAAAATCACGATGGCCGAAATCCGCGCATTAGGGGGAATGTAAGATGTTGGCAAAACGTATTGTACCGTGCCTGGACGTCCGCGATGGCCGCGTCGTCAAAGGCAAGCAGTTTAAACATATCCAGGACGTCGACGATCCCGTCAAATTGGGGAAATTCTATTCCGACCAGCTCGCCGATGAACTCGTCTTCTACGACATCACGGCGACCCATGAAAAGCGCCATATCTTCATCGACGTCGTCCGCGCCGTAGCCGAAGCCATTACCATTCCCTTTACCATCGGCGGCGGCATCAGCAGCATCGACGACTTCCACCAGGTCCTGCGGGCCGGTGCCGATAAGGTATCGGTCAATTCGGCTGCCGTCCGCCGTCCCGAACTGATACGCGAAGCGGCCCAGCGCTTCGGCAGCCAGTGCGTCGTCCTGTCCATCGATGCCAAGCGCGATAACCACGGCAGCTGGCAGGTCTACGTCGAAGGGGGCCGCAAGAATACGGGCATCGACGCCATCGCCTGGGCCAAACAGGGCGTCGCCCTCGGTGCCGGCGAAATCTGCATGAATTCCATGGACGCGGACGGCGAAAAGGCCGGCTTCGACCTGGAACTGAACCGCCGCCTGGCGACGGAACTGCCTGTGCCCATCATCGCTTCCGGCGGTGCCGGCACGATGCAGGATTTCAAGGATGTCTTCGACGTCGGCGTCGATGCCGCCCTGGCCGCTTCGGTCTTCCACTTCGGCCAGATCGACATCCCCGATTTGAAGACCTATTTACAGGGACAGGGAATTCCCATGAGAGGGGCAGAAAAATAAATGGAAAGTGTATCGATGAAAGACATTAAATTTGATGAAAAGGGCCTCGTGCCGGCCGTCGTCCAGGAAGGATGCAGCGGCAAGGTCCTCATGGTGGCCTATATGAACGCCGAAGCCCTGAAGCGCACCGTCGAAAGTGGCGATGCCTGGTATTACAGCCGCAGCCGCCAGGAATTGTGGCATAAAGGCGAAACGTCGGGACATTTCCAGCACATCCGCTCCATCGCCGTCGACTGCGATGCCGACACGATCCTCCTGACCGTCGACCAGGTCGGCGCCGCCTGCCATACAGGCCACAAATCGTGTTTCTTCCGGTCCATGACGGAATGGGAAAAGACCTATACGGGCAACTTGTCCATGCTGTCGGACCTGCGCGAAGAAATCAAGGAAAAACGCATCCATCCGACAGAAAAATCCTACACGGCTTACCTCCTGCAGACGGGCATCGACAAGATCTGCAAGAAAATCGGCGAAGAATCGTCGGAAGTCATCATCGCCGCCAAGAACGCCGACCCCGTCGTCAAGGATACGTCGGAAGCCGCCGACAACCTGCGCCTGGAAGTCTGCAAGGAATCGGCCGACCTCTTGTATCACCTGTCCGTCCTCTGGGAGGACACGGGCGTCACCGTCAACGATGTCATGAAGGTCCTGGAAGAACGGTCCCATGTCAAGGGCAATAAGAAGACTGTCGGCCATTTGGACAAGACATTTTAAGCAAGAGGAGGAAGGCGCGATGAAGAAAGTGATTTTTGACGTCGATGGCGTCTTGCTCAGTGAAAAACGCTATTTCGACGTATCGGCCCTGGTAGTCTGGGAATGGTATTACAGCCCGCGCTACATGCACCTCAAACCGGAACGGATCACGGCCGACCTTGACGATGATACCATCGCCGCCCTGCGGGCCCGCTTCTGGAGGAACGACGATATCTTATTGTGGCTCAAGAAACACGGCGTCAACAGCAACTGGGACATGGTCCACGCCCACATCGTCGTCACCTTGTGGCTCATGCTGGAAAAGTATGTCGCCGACCACGGCGGTCTGGAAGGGAGCCTGAAGAAAATCGACGATATCCAGTACCTGGGCTCTCTCCTGCGGGGCTATCCCGTACCGACGGCCGACGACGTCTATCGCCGCCTGAGCAATGTCATCCCCGAACGGGCCGGCAAGGACGAAGTCTTTACCTATCTGGCCAATGCCGTCCAGTCGTCCCTGGGACCGGGCTCCAAGCAGTGGACGCCCCTCGATTCGCCCTTGTGGCAGCTGGAATTCGAGGCCTTCCAGGACTGGTATTTCGGCGACGAGCTCTATGAACAGACGTATGGCAAGAAACCTTATGCACCGGGGAAACCGGGCTTTTTGACGCGGGAAGAACCACTGGGGACTGTTGACGGCATCCGCAACATGTTCCGGGAATTGAAGAAACGGGGCTATCAGATTGCCATCGCCACGGGCCGGTCGAAAATGGAAATGGAGATTCCCTTCCGGACCTATGGCTGGCTCGACGAATTCGACGAACACTACGTTGCGACCTATAGCGACATCGAAGAAGCCGAAGCCATGCTGCACATGTCCCTGGACAAGCCCAACCCCTTTGCTTATTACCTCGGGGCTTTCGGCAAGAATAAGAAACATTACCTCGATTACGTCAGCCATCCCGACGACTTCAAGAAGGGCATCTACTACGTCGTCGGCGACTCCCTGGCCGACGTCTGGTGCGCCCGGGCCATGGGAGCCACCATGATCGGGACCCTGACCGGCATCGACGGGCCGGCGGCCAAGCCCATGTTCCAGAAGGAGCACGTCCGCTACATCGTCGATTCAGTCGAAGAGATTTTAGATATTTTACCGTAGGAAGCATCATGAAGATTACAGCTATTGAAATCGGGAAAATCGCCATTCCCTTGAAAACGCCGTTCATCACGGCCCTGCGCCGCGTCGACGTCGCCGAAGACCTGGTCGTCAAGGTCCATACCGACGACGGCCACACGGGTTACGGCAACGCACCGGCGACGGTCGTCATCACCGGTGACAGTCACGAGTCGGTCGCCGCTGCCATTAAATATATCATCGGGCCGAAACTCATCGGCCGGGATATCGACGACCGCGAAGATATCCTCGACACGATCCATCAATCTATGGTCCACAACACGTCGGCCAAGGCCGCCCTGGACATGGCCGTCCACGACCTCTTCGGCCAGCGTTACGGCCTGCCCCTGTACCGCTTCTTCGGCGGCCGCAAGACGCGCATCGCCTCGGACCTCACCATCAGCGTCAACGCGCCGGACACGATGGCTTCCGACGCCGTCCGGGCCGTTTCTCGCGGCTACAGCCACTTGAAATTGAAAGTCGGCATCGACCCGGCCATGGACTTCCAGCGCGTCGCCGCCATCCGCAAGGCCGTCGGGCCGGACGTCACTATCCGCCTCGACGCCAACCAGGGCTGGAAGCCGAAAGAAGCCATCCGCCTCATCGGCCGCATGGAAGACGCCGGCCTCGCTGTCGAACTGGTCGAACAGCCCGTGCCAGCCGCTGACTTCGACGGCCTGAAACAGGTCACGGACCACGTCGCGACGGACATCATGGCCGACGAATCGGCTTTCAGCCCGCGCGACGTCTTCCGCCTCCTGGCCATGCGGGCCTGTGACCTCATCAACATCAAACTCATGAAGGCCGGCGGCCTGGCCCCGGCTGCCCAGATCGCCGCCATGGCCGACGCCGCCGGCGTCGCCTGCATGATGGGCTGTATGCTGGAAAGTAAAGTCGGCATCACCGCCGCTGCGGCCCTGTCTGCCGGCAAGGCCGTCATCACCAAGAACGACCTCGACGCCGCCGACCTCATGGCCGCCGACCCCGTCCGGGGCGGCATCACCTATGATAAAGACCACCTCGTCGTCCCCGACGCACCGGGCCTGGGCATTACGGCCATTGATGGCTGGCTGCCATTAAAAGATTGACACCGGCGCCGACATTTTTTATAATTAAATAAGTCTGAAAAAGTTAGTCATGGAACCCTTCGGCTTGTACAGCAGGTCTGAAGGGTTCTTGTACGATGAATCGTTTTTTACATAGGAGGTACAATGCGTTTACGAAGAAAACCGTGGATTGACGAGGCTATCAAGGATTATAGTGATTTTCTCCATCTGGAAAGCTGCGAAAGCTATAAGGGAAAATGGCGTTCCCTCTTTAAGAATCCCGATGCGCCGCTGTGGGTCGAATTGGGGACGGGGAAGGGGAATTTCATTTCCCAGATGGCCCAGATCCACAAGGATGTCAATTTCATCGGCATCGAGATCCAGGTCGGCGTCCTCTATTATGCCGGCAAGAAGTGTGCCGCTGCCGAAGTGGACAATGTCCAGCTCCTGCGCTTTGACGTAGCCCGCCTGGAAGATATTTTTGCCCCAGGGGAAGTGGACCGCTTCTTCATCAACTTCTGTGATCCCTGGCCCAAGAAGCGCCATGCCAAACGGCGCCTGACGTACCGCGGTTTCCTCGACCGCTACGCACGGCTCCTGCGGGAAAACGGCCAGATTTACTTCAAGTCCGATAATGCCGGTCTCTTCGATTTCACCCTCGACGAGTTCCGCGAATGTGGCTGGCCCTTGTCGGAAGTGACTTATGATCTGCATAACAGCCCGATTTTGAATGAAGCCATGACGGAATATGAAGCGAAGTTCAGCGCCAAGGGACAGCCCATTTTCCATTGTGTCGCTACGCGTCCCAAGGAAGTGATTGCTCATGTTAAAACCCAGACTGACCGTCCGGACCCGGCGCCGGAGGACTAACGTCCTCTGGCTGGTGGGTATCTTTTCGTGCCTCGTCGTCATCGGCATGGAAAATATCCTCAGCTCGACCTTTGTCCTCGATGGCGGCAGTACGGTCTATGGTTATCTCTTGAAACAATTGGGCTTCCTGGTGATGGGCCTGCTGGCGTCTGCCGGCGTCTGGCACCTGGGCTATCCGTGGCTGCGCCGCTGGTGCGGTACGCTGGTCCTGATCAGCGCCGTGCTGCTCTTTGCCGTCAAGGCCATCGGCATCACCGTCAACGGTGCTCAGCGCTGGCTGGGCTATGGGGCCGTGTCTTTCCAGCCGTCGGAATTTGCTAAGCTGGCAGCCATCATTTGCACGGCTGCGGCGCTGACTTTCTTTTGGGAATGTCACGGTGACCAGCAGACTGTCGTCGAACGATTCACTAAAAAATGGCGCATCGAGCACTTGGCGCCGTCGTTATTGGCAAAGAAGAAGCTCTTCAAGAGCTATGGTCTGCTCTGCCTCTTGCCGGCTCTCTTCCTCTCTGCTATTATCTTGATTCAGCCTGATGCCGGCACGGCTATCGTGCTCTTTGTGCCGTCGGCGTTCATGCTCTTTTGCAGCGGCATCCCACTCTATGACCGGCACTGGTCGTATAAGAAAATCGGCCTGTGGACCCTTGCGGCAATCGTTATCGGCGTCCTGGCTTTTTATTTCTTTGGTCATGATTACCAGAAAGACCGCATCCGGGCCTGGATATACCCTGAGGACTACAAGAAGACCATCGGCTATCAGATAACCCAGAGCCTCATCGCCATCGGTTCCGGCGGCGTCTGGGGCCAGGGCATGGGGACGGGCATCAGCAAGTTCAGTTACCTGCCCGAAGCCCATACGGACTTCGCTTATGCTATCCTTTGCCAGGAATGGGGCTTTTTGGGCGGTGTCCTGGTCTTATTCCTGTTTTTCGCCCTGATTTATTTTGGCGTCCAGGCGGCAGGCTCCTGTCAGGACCGGTTCGGCATGTTCCTGGCCATGGGAATTACCTTTTCTCTCGGCGGCCAGGGCCTGGTCAACATGGCTATGGTTACGGACCTGTTTCCCGTCGTCGGTGTCCCGCTGCCCTTCATCAGTTACGGCGGGTCATCCCTTATTTTGAACCTGATTTCTGCGTCGCTCCTGCTGCGCGTCAGCTATGATAATTACATGGCCGCGGCCAAGGCGCAGGACTTGAGTGCCCAGCAGGCCCGGCAGGCTTTGCGTCCGCCCTTTATGGGGCATTGAATTTAGGAGGATTTTGATTTTATGGAACAACGAAGAATTATACATGTGGAAGAACGGCTGCCTATCTTGCCGACGATTCCCCTGAGTTTACAGCATCTCTTTGCCATGTTCGGCTCGACGGTCCTGGTCCCGTTCCTGCTCCACGTCGACCCGGCGACGGCCCTGTTCATGAACGGCGTCGGTACGCTCATTTATCTGACCATCTGTAAATGGCGCCTGCCGGCCTACCTCGGTTCGAGTTTCGCCTTCATTTCGCCGGTCCTGGCTGTCTGCGCGACACCGGGCATGTCCTATGGCGACGCCCAGGGGGGCTTCATCGTCTTCGGCCTGTCCTTCATGATCCTGGCGGCCATTGTCGACAAGGTCGGCACCAAGTGGATCGACGTCCTCTTCCCGCCGGCTGCCATGGGCTCCATCGTAGCCATCATCGGCCTGGAACTGGCGCCGCTGGCCATGAATATGTCCGGTTATATGGGCGAAGTCCAGGGCATGTCCAATGAAACGGCCATGATCATTTCGACGTTCACCCTGGTCGTCACCATCCTGGCCACCGTCCTCGGCCGGGGCTTCATCGGCATCATCCCCATCCTCATCGGCGTCATTGCCGGCTATATCCTGTCGTTCTTCATGGGCGTCGTCGATTGGACCCATGTCCAGGAAATGCCCTGGTTCGCTTTTCCGACCTTCTATAAGCCGGAATTCAATCTCAGCGCTATCATGATGATCATGCCGGCCCTGTTCGTCGTCCTGGCCGAACACCTGGGCCATCTCTTCGTCACCAGCGATATCGTCGGCCGCGACCTCATCAAGGACCCGGGCCTGCACCGGTCGCTCTTTGCCGACGGCTTGTCCAACGTCCTGTCCGGCCTGGTCGGTTCGACGCCGAATACGACGTATGGTGAAAACATGGGCGTCATGGCCATTACCGGCGTATACAGTACGTGGGTCATCGGCGGCGCTGCTGTCTTTGCCATCCTCTTTTCCTTCGTCGGCAAGATCGCAGCCCTCATCCACGCCATCCCGACGCCGGTCATGGGCGGTGTCTGCATTCTCCTGTTCGGCTTCATCGCCGCTTCGGGCCTGCGCATGCTCGTCGAAAAGAAAGTCGATTATACGCGCTCGAAGAACCTCATCCTCACGGCAGTCACCATGATTTCCGGCCTCAGCGGGGCGACTATCGTCCTCGGTCCGGTCCAGCTCAAGGGCATGGGTCTGGCTACGGTCGTCGCCATGGTCATGAGCCTTATCTTCCTTTTCTTTGAAAAGATTCATTGGGCCAACGAATAGCAGGCCATCTGAAAGGAGTTCCGTCTATGACTATTCCACAACCGAAAACCCGCGACGATTTGATCGCGCTGCTCTCGATTACCGATCCTGATGAACTCCAGGCGCTTTATGATGCGGCTTATGCCGTCAAGGCCGCCGGTGTGGGACGCGTCGTCTATTACCGGGGCCTCGTCGAATTTTCCAATTACTGTATCAAAGACTGCAAATACTGCGGCATCCGCAAGAGCAATGACGAAGTAGAACGCTTCGATACGCCGCGCGAAGACATCCTGGCCATGGCCCGCTGGGCCTGGGAGAACCGCTACGGCTCCCTGACCCTCCAGTCCGGCGAACGGCAGGATGAAGAGTTCATCGACTACGTCGAAGGCCTAGTCCGCGACATCAAGGCCTTGAGCCACGGCGAACTGGGCCTGACCCTCTGCGTCGGTGAACAGACGGAAGAAACGTACCGCCGCTGGTTCGACGCCGGCGCCCACCGCTATCTCCTGCGCATCGAAACGAGCAACCCCGACCTCTACGCGACGCTCCATCCCCAGGACGGCCATCACCGCTGGCAGGTCCGCAAGGACTGCCTGGACAGCCTGCGCCGCATCGGCTACCAGGTCGGGACAGGGGACATGATCGGCCTGCCCGGCCAGACCCTGGGCGATTTGGCCGATGACATCCTCTTTTACCGGGACATGGACATCGACATGATCGGCATGGGTCCCTACGTCGTCCATCACAATACACCGGTCGGCAAAGACGTCATGGCTGCCGGTATGGACAGTGCCGAAGAAAAGAAACGGCGCCTGGAACTGGGCCTCAAGATGATTGCCGTCACGCGCCTCTTCCTGCCCGACGTCAACATCGCCGCTACGACGGCCCTCCAGGCCCTCCATCCCCTGGGACGGGAACTGGGCCTCAAAGCCGGGGCCAACGTCCTCATGCCCATCGTCACGGTCCCCAAATATCGCCCACAGTACCTCTTATACGACAACAAACCCTGTGTCGACGAAGTACCGGACCAGTGCAAGAACTGCCTCAGCGCCCGCGTAGCCTCCGTAGGCGACACCATCGGCCTGGGACAATGGGGCGATTCGCCACACTTTTTCCATAAGAAATAGTAGAGGGCGCCCAGAGTGCGCCCTGCCGGACATTTGAACGGTTCTCTAAAAAACTAATTGGATAATCGCACATATCCTGAATCGGGCTTGCCACGTGCAAGCCCCTACAGATTGTAAATCATAAAAAGGCCCCGATTGGGGGCCTTTGCTAATTCCTAGCCACTAAGCTGCTAACCACTCAAAAAGCCCTGTCACCTACGCGACAGGGCTTTTTGGAAATTGGCGGAAAGGGTGGGATTCGAACCCACGGTGCGTTGCCGCATCACTAGTTTTCAAGACTAGCTCCTTAAACCACTCGGACACCTTTCCATAACGAAACTATTATAGCAGAGTTTTCACAACTCCGTCAAGGACGGCACAGGGACTTGCTAATTGACTTTTATATGGTATATAATTAAGTGTATCTTTATGTCTAAATCTTTTGTTTATAGAAAAGGGGCAGTGATAATGTATCACATAAGTGTTTTGACAGGACGTCAGGATGAAGATGATTTTGGAGAGAGACTGCGCGATGTAGCGCGCGTTGAATATTGTCCTCCCGGAGATGAAGAAGAATTGGCCGACAGGCTCGAAGATG
Organism: Megasphaera intestinihominis; assembly: GCF_040096415.1. Lineage (NCBI taxonomy): Bacteria > Bacillati > Bacillota > Negativicutes > Veillonellales > Veillonellaceae > Megasphaera > Megasphaera intestinihominis. The sequence goes on along the minus strand of NZ_JBBMEU010000016.1, from coordinate 14,629 downwards.
CAGATGTCATCATCTGTAAGTCCGAACCGATTACGGCATCCCTTCTGGAAGAATTGGACGATCTGAAATTGATCGTCGTCTTATCGACGCGGTCGGATAATGTCGACTTGGCGGCTGCCCGGGAAAAGGGTGTCATGGTCATCAACAATACGTCGTACTGTGTCGACGATATTGCCGACCATACGTGTGCCATGATCCTGGCCCTCATCCGCCAGCTGCCGGAGTACCAGAGCGATATCCGCACCAACAGCCGTTGGGAATACGGGTCCGTTCCCTGGCCTATCCACCGTGTCAGCAGCAATCTCATCGGCCTCGTCGGGTTTGGCCATGTCGGTCGTGCCGTCGCCGCCCGTCTCCAGGCTTTTGGATGCAAGATCCAGGCTTATGATCCGTTTGTCAGCGAAAAGGTCATGATGGAACGCAGCGTCCGTCCCGTCGACTTCGACAAACTTCTCCAGACCAGCGACGTCGTATCACTTCACATGCCGCTCAACGAAACGACACGCTACATATTCCAGGACGAACAGTTCGAGGAAATGAAGGAAGGCTCCATGTTCGTCAACTGCTGCCGCGGCGGCCTGGCGGACGAAGCGGCTCTTTATCATGCTGTCGACGACGGCCATATCCGCAGTGCCGCCCTCGACGTATTGTCCATGGAACATCCGAGCCCGATGCTGCTCAAGATGATCGCCCGGCCGGAATTCCTGCTCACGCCCAGCGTCTGCTTCCATTCCGTCGAAGCCGACAAGGCCGTCCGCGATGATGCCGAACGGTACATCCGCCTGTTCCTGGCTGGCCATTACGATGAGCTGCCCGTTGTGACCTTGCGGGACAACGAAGAATCTTAACGAGAGGGGCTGTACAATTTGCGTATATGGAAACTGGCCTGCCTGGCCATCCTGTGCTGCTTCCTGCTGGTCGGCTGCACGCCGACGCAGAGCGGCGATACGGCCAAGGCCGACAAGGCACCGCAGGCGCAGGTGGAAATGGCCGTGCCCAAGCAGGGTATCCCGGTCCTGATGTATCACATGATAGGCGATGTCCCCGATAACGATGCGGTCCTCTTGGAATCGCACTTCCGGGAACAGATGAAGTTCCTGAAGGATAATGACTTCCATCCCATTACCCTGGACCAGCTCTATGACTATATGGTGCATAACAAGCCCGTACCAGTCCGGCCGGTCGTCCTCACTTTTGACGACGGCTATCCCGATACGTACAGCATCGTCATGCCTGTTTTGAAGGAATACGGCTTTGCCGGGACGGTCTTCGTGCCGACGTATGACACGGACCAGGGAACGCGCCTGAACTGGCAGCAGGTCAAGGAAATGCAGGCTGCCGGCCTGACCATTGCCTCCCACAGTTATCACCATGAACGGGCGACGGAAATGACAGGGCGCACCTTTGCGGATGAAATCAAGAAGAGCCAGGCTGAACTCAAGGAACAGCTGGACATTACCAACGAATATTTCTGCTATCCCTATGGCGGCTATACGAAAAGCGCCGGCGACGCGTTGAAGGCAGCCGGTATCAAACTGGCCTTTACCATGGATCCGGGCTGGGCCAAATACGGGGACAACCCCTATGCGGTCAAGCGCATCTGGATCGGCAATGCCGTCGATATAGAAAACTTCAAGCAGCGCGTCACGACACCGCAGTATGAAGAACGCTAACTTTATTATTTTCGAGGTTACTTATGAGGAAACACGTAAAAGAAATCGGTAAGTTTTTTGTCTTTGTCGCCATTTTCTTTGCCTTGACATCGCCGTTTGTCGTCCTCTTCGGCCCCTTCGACAACCTGAAGCGCACCGTCATCGGGGCTATCCTGAAGAGCCGTCATCCCCAGTACATCACCTGGCTTTTTTCGCAGGAAGAAATCGACGAAATCCTGGGCGGCATCAGCTCGACGCCGAAGCAGGAACTGTTCAAGTTCAAAGCCCGGACGGACTCGACACTTACCCTGAAGAATATTGATTCCAGCCGTTTCAAGGGATTCCTCCTGGAAATCCCGGACCCGCACCGCGTACAGGTCGCGACGGCTGAAAATATGGATGAAAAAGGCGACACGACCAGCGGTATTGCCGAACGCGTCGGCGCCGTAGCGGCCATCAATGCCGGCGGCTTCTATGATGCCAACGGGACCGGTACGGGCCGCCAGCCTTACGGTTTCATCCTCCACGATGGCAAATATCTCCTCGGCCAGGATGCGTCCGATGAGGAAGAAAATGAATTCGTCGGCTTTACCAAGGACGGCAACCTCATCGTCGGCAACTACTCCAAGGCCGAACTGAAAGAAAAGGACGTCGTCGAAGGCATTTCCTTCGGGCCGGCCCTCATCGTCAACGGTGAAAAGATGATCACCCACGGCGACGGCGGCTGGGGCGTCGGTCCCCGCACGGCCATCGGCCAGCGCAAAGACGGCACGGTCCTCTTCCTGGTCATCGACGGCCGCCAGCCTGGCTATTCCGTCGGGGCGACACTGCGCGACATCCAGAACATCATGTATGAAGAAGGCGCCGTCATTGCGGCCAACCTGGATGGCGGGTCGAGCTCGACGCTGTATTATAATGGCAAAGTCATCAACAAACCGGCGGACCTCTTAGGTGAACGCATGATTCCGACGGCGTTCGTCGTCAAGTAGGAGGCAGGCTATGAAATTACGAAAGTTCATTGCAGTCTTTCTGGCCGGCATCGCCGTCCAGGCTGCTATTTATCTCTACCTGGACCAGGTCTTGTTCGCGCCGACGTCGGATTTCCAGATCGGCGGCACGAACCAGCAGGAAGCCATGGGCGAAGGGACAGAACCGAACGGCCGCAGCTTCTATTCCTATGACAAGCGCTTCATGGCGACCATCGTCGACGACAGGGTCACCATTTACGAAGCCGGCAAGAAGAACGATCCCCAGCGCATCAATCTCCACGGCCGCAAGGTCTCCTTCTTTGAATGGCTGCCCGACCGCAACCTGGCTATCTTCGCCACCTATGGCCGCGACAGGAAGACCGGCAAGTACGGCGTCTACATCGCCCAGTACAACCCGATTTATCCGGACCGCGAACTCGATACGCCTATCGAAGATGCCCCGGTCGACAGTAAGATCACCGATGTCGCCTATTCGACGGCGACCAATGTCGTCTACATGAAGCTCCAGGTCGGCGACAATAAATACCGCATCTACCGGACCGACGCCAACTACGACACGCGCCGCATCCACGTCCAGGCAGAAAACATCGGCCGCATCGCCGTATTCTACGATTCGGATACGTTCTTCTACGACAACCTGCGGACCGGCGTCGTCTACATGTTCGACGGGGCGACCAGCAGCTGGCGTGAAATCTCGCCGAGCGGCAATTTCCGTCTCATCGGTATCGATGGACAGGAAATCTACATCGCCGAAATGAACCACGACGACAAGGTCGTAGCCGCCTACCGCGGCCGCCTGCGGGTCGGCTTCAAGAAGATAGCGACGTACAAGACGCCGGAAGACTTCAATAAGATTACCCTTAACAGTATGCACGAAGCATCGGAAAAATCCGATAAAATGGAAAAGAAGTAGGTGATTGTCATGGCAAAACATAAGATTCCCAAGAATCGCTCTATCGAAGACATGTTCCAGGGCGTCGAAGAAGAATCGACCTTTGAAACGACGGGCTGGGAAGACGACGAAGTGAGCGTCCGCCGGCCGCAGGCCAAAAAGACGGCTAAGAAGCAGACCGCCTCGGACTTCCGCCGCCAGTTCTTCACGGACGACCTCCAGGAAAAAGTCGGCTCTATCCTCCTCGATATCAAGATGGCTTACTTCAAGGACGGCGTCGGCGACATCTCCCTGGAAGTCGTCAAGGACGGCCGCAACGTCGTCATCAAGACGGCACCGAAGACGAGCAAAAAACTGAGAAAATGAAACAGGCAGACCTGGAAAAGCATTTCCGCTGTGGTCCCGTCGAGGCGGCCTATGAGAACTCGAAATGGTTTTCCGGCTTCATGAAGGTCCTCTTCCTCATGGTGGCCATCTACTTCTTCTGGCTCATGACGGGGGAAGCGCACCTGGTTGAACACCTCGACAACTGGGCCGTCCTGGCCTTTTGCCTGTGGCGCATCCATCGCCAGGACGACGTCATGTGCTACGTCACCCGGAAGGGCCTCATCGTCCGCCGCCAGTTCCGGTCGCTCCATGAATTCTACGACGACCAGTTCCATGAGGAGCGGAGCCTCATCTTCCTCCCGTATAAGGACATCTTCGTCATCAGCGACAACTGGCAGGAAATCCAGCTGGGCGAAGCCGAAGAAGGCGGCCTGGCCGTCCTGCCCGTGCACCTGCAGTTCCTGTCCAAGCGCAACAAACAGCGCATCATCGACCGCATCAAGCAGGCCCATGAAACGGACGATGACGAAAGCGCCCATTGACAGGACCTGTCCTATGTGCGATATGCATGAATCGGCATGGAGACATGCCGATTTTTTATACCCAAAAGCCTTTATCTTTTTAACGAAATAAAGTAAAATAGGGCATGTACACAACGGTACGCCTAGATGATCTCAAGGGGAGAGCGATAATCATGGAATGGAAAAAATACGCAGCTGCCGGTATGGCGGCAATTCTGACAGCAACTTTCGTCGCCGGCTGCGGCGGGGACAAACAGGCCGACAAGGGGACGGCTGCCAAGAGGGATAAGATTGTCATCGGCCTCGATGACAACTTCCCGCCTTTTGGGTTCCATGATGAAAGCGGCGAGCTCGTCGGCTTTGACATCGACATGGCCAAGGAAGCCTCCAAGCGCCTGGGCATGGAAGTCGAATTCAAGCCCATCGATTGGGACAGCAAGGAAACGGAACTGAAGAGCAAAAAAATCGATGCCATCTGGAACGGCCTGTCCATCACGCCGGAACGGGAACAGAACATCCTCTTCTCCCGGCCCTATGAAAACGGCCCGCAGATCCTGTTGGTCAAGAACGACTCGCCCATCCAGGGCAAGGCCGACCTGGCCGGCAAAATCGTCGGCACCCAGCAGGGCAGCACCGGCCTGGAAGCCATCGAAGCCGAACCGGAACTGCGCGATTCCTTTAAGGAACTGAAACAGTATTCGGACAACGTCACGTCCTTCATGGACCTGGAAGTCGGCCGCATCGATGCCGTCGTCGTCGCCCAGACGACAGCGGCGTACTTCATCAAGAAGAACAACGCGCCGTTCCGCATCATCGACGTCGGCTATCCCGACATCCCCAGCGGTGTCGGCATGCGCAAGGACGATACGGCACTGAAGGCCCAGCTCGACAAGGTCCTGGAAGACATGCACAACGACGGCACGTCGAAGAAGATTTCTGAAAAATGGTTTGGCATCGACGTCACGATGTAAGGAGGAATTCACATGAATTGGAAAAAAGCACTGGCTGCGGGTACACTGGCCGTAGCAGCCGTTACCATGGTCGCCGGCTGCGGCGGCAATGCAAATAAACAGGCAGAACAGAAACTGCCCGATAAGATCGTCATCGGCCTGGATGACAACTTCCCGCCCATGGGCTTCCGCGATGACAGCGGTCAGCTCGTCGGCTTCGACATCGACCTGGCACAGGAAGCGTCCAAGCGCCTGGGCATCCCCGTCGAATTCAAGCCCATCGACTGGGACAGCAAGGAAGCAGCCCTCAAGAGCAAACAGGTCGACATGCTCTGGAACGGCCTGACCATCACCGATGAACGGTCCCAGCAGATCGCCTTCTCCAAGCCCTATATGAACAACGCCCAGCTCCTCGTCGTCCGCGCCGATTCGCCCATCAATGACCGGGCCGGCCTGGCAGGGAAGGTCATCGGCACCCAGGAAGGGAGCAGCTCCATCGACGCCCTGGAAAAGAACGCCGAATTCAAGGATTCCCTGGCAGAAGTCAAGAAATACGGCGACTTCGTCAACGCCTTCATGGACCTGGAAATCGGCCGTACTGACGGCATCCTCGTCGACAGCGTCGTCGGCCGTTACTACATGGCCAAGAAACCGGGCAAGTTCAAAGTCATCGACGACAAGATGGGCGACGAAAAATTCGGCGTCGGCATGCGCAAGGAAGATACGCTCTTGCAGGATAAACTCAACGACGTCTTGAAACAAATGAGTGAAGATGGTACAATGACTAAGTTGTCCCAGAAGTGGTTTAACGAAGATATTACCATTAAAGTACAGTAAGCGAAGCGGGATGTAACGACGATTCGTAGGGGCCGCCCAAAAGGGCGGCCCGCCTTGCGTATATACGTATCCTATGCTGTATATGTGTCAATTCCAAAAAAAGGAGCCAACATGGATTATTTATTTCACATCGTGCCTGTCGTTGCCGTAGGCCTGCAGATTACCCTGAAAATTTTCATCATCACCATCGTCCTGAGCCTGCCCTTGGGCATCCTCATGGCTATCGGCCGTATTTCCAAGATCGCCATCCTGCGTAAGGCCATGTACGCCTATATCTACGTCATGCGCGGCACGCCGCTCATGCTGCAGATCCTCTTCATCTACTACGGCCTGCCCTTCATCATCGACGGCCTGAAACTGCCGGCCTTCCCGGCGGCCATCATCGCCTTCGTCCTCAACTATGCCGCCTACTTTGCCGAAATCTTCCGCGGCGGCATCCAGTCCATCGACCGCGGCCAGTATGAAGGTGCGAAAGTCCTGGGCATGACTTACGTCCAGACCATGCGCCGCATCATCCTGCCCCAGGTCATCAAGCGCGTCCTGCCGCCGGTCTCGAACGAGACGATCAACCTCCTCAAGGATACGTCCCTGGTCTACATCCTGGCCATGAACGACATCCTGCGCATTACGCGCTCCATCGTACAGCGCGACTTCGACACGACGGCCTTCCTGGTCGCTGCCGTCTTCTACCTGTTCTTTACCTTTATCCTGACCAAGGTCTTTGGTTATCTGGAAAAACGCTATGCCGTTTACGATGAATAAGGAGGATTATCATGAGTTTTATTGAAATGGACCATATCCGCAAGAGCTTCGGCAGTCTCGAAGTCTTGAAAGACGTCACCCTCCACGTTGAAACGGGGGAAGTCATTTCCATCATCGGCCCGTCGGGCAGCGGCAAGAGTACCTTCCTGCGCTGTCTCTGTCAGCTGGAAACGATCAACAGCGGCTCCATCGTCGTCGACGGCCAGACCATGGTCAGCACGCCCGAAGGGAGCAGCCGTGCCGTCTACGCCCCGGCAGCCGACGTCCGGACCATCTGCCGCCGCATGGGCATGTGCTTCCAGCACTTCAACCTCTTCCCGCACATGACCGTCCTGGACAACATCCTGGAAGCGCCGCGCATCGTCAAGAAGATGAAGACCGAAGAAATCATGCCCAAAGCCGAAGAACTCCTGAAAAAAGTCGGCCTCTGGGATAAACGCGATGCCTATCCGTCGCGCCTCTCCGGCGGCCAGCAGCAGCGTGTGGCCATCGCCCGCGCCCTGGCCATGGACCCGGACATCATGCTCTTCGACGAACCGACGAGCGCCCTGGACCCGGAACTGACCGGCGAAGTCCTGCGGACCATCAAACAGCTCGCCGACGAACACATGACCATGATTATCGTCACCCACGAAATGGCCTTCGCCAAAGAAGTCGCCGACCGGGTCATCTTCATGGCCGACGGCATTATCCAGGAACAAGGCAAACCGGAAGACGTCTTCGAACACCCGCAGAATGAACGGACCCAGAACTTCCTCAAATCCATGCTCCATTTTTGATGGTAAAATCATAATTCGCAGTTCGCAATTCGCAGGCCGCAGGCCGCAAGGCTCCTCTAATAGGGGAGCTGGCCGCCAAAGGCGGTCTGAGAGGTTGCCCATGGACCGCTTGTGGGAATCCCGTGGATCGTATTGTAGGGGCGCCTACGTGGGGCGCCCGCCGGTATATAAAGGAATCCCGTTATCAACCATTTACGTGAGCGGGCTCGCCACGTGCGAGCCCCTACAGCAAAAGGACTTGTCGTCATGCGACAAGTCCTTTTTCCACATCGGACCGTTCGCCGTCCAGGAGGTAGCCCGTGCGCCCCGTTTTGTGCTATAATGATTTCATACGCGAATATGACATTATTCTATCGAAAGGTAGGGAACTTACATGACTCAATTAAAATTACGTTCTGGTTTTACTTTTGACGTAACCAACCTTTATGGTCCCAAGGCCGTCACTGAAGAAGAAGTCAAGGCTTTTGAACCCGTTTACACCAAGGCTCACGAAGCCGTTATGAATATGCGCAAGACCGGCATCATGCCGGGCCATCTCTCGAAAGACGGAGAACCGGAAGAAGTCCTCTTCCCGCAGCTGCCGTACATAGAAGAAGGCAACATCAACAGTCCGGAACGCATCTTTGCCCTGGAAGAACTGGCACGGACGACGCGCAACCGCGTAGACACCGTCGTATTCCTCGGCATCGGCGGTTCCTATCTCGGTGGCAAGGTCCTTTTCGACGTCCAGTGCGGCGAATTCTGGAACCTCAAGAGCACGGAAGAACGCAAGGGCTTCCCGAAAGCCTTCTTTGCCGGCAACAACGTCGACTCCCATAAGATGACGGGCCTCATCCATTTCCTCAAGGCCGACAGCCACACCAAACCGAACTACACGGTCATGGCCGTCGTCATTTCCAAATCGGGCTCGACCATTGAACCCATGTCCAACTACATGGTCCTCAAACAGGCCATGAACGATGCCGGCATCGCCCTGGAAACGGTAGCCGTTACGGACCCCCACGACGGCGGCGAAAAAGAAACCTTGCTCCACGGCTTGGCCAAGAAATCGGGCTGGCCCATCTTCTACGTTCCCGATGGCGTCGGCGGCCGTTTCAGCGTCTTCTCCGAAGTCGGCCTCATCGTCGGTGCCCTCACGGGCTTTGACATCCGTCAGTTCCTCGACGGCGCCCGCGACATGGACCACGCCTGCCAGAACCCGGATATATGGCAGAACCCGGCCCTGCTCAACAGTGTCCTCAAATTCCTGGCCGGCAAGAACCACGGCCGCGACCTGGAAGTCCTCATGCCCTATGCGGATAACCTGAAATCCCTGTCCGAATGGTACATCCAGCTCCTGGCTGAATCCCTGGGCAAACGCCTGGACAAACAGGGCAACGTCGTCAACTACGGCCGCACGCCTATCGTCGCCGTCGGCACGACGGACATGCACGCCCAGACCCAGGAACATCAGGAAGGCCCGCAGGACAAAGTCGTCCAGTTCGTTTCCGTCGAAAACTGGCCCGACGACGTCACGGTCCCCCATCTCTATGACGAATACCCGAAACTCGCTGCCTTCAGCGGCCTGCCTTTGAGCCAGATCCTGGAAGCGGCCCGCAGCTCCAACGCCGAAGCCCTCGCCGGTGACGGCCGTCCCAGCGCCAACTACATCCTGCCCGCCCTGACCCCGTATCACCTGGGCGAATTGATGTTCATGCTCTGCCTGTCCATCGCTTACGAAGGAGAATACGCCAACGTCGACGCCTTCAACCAGCCCGGCGTCGAAGTCTACAAGAAATTCCTCGGCGGCCGTCTGAAAAAATTACAGGAAAAATAATTTATAATCCGCAGAAACATTATCGTAGGGGCTCCCACATGGGGAGCCCGCCCAGTATACCGTAGGGGCTCCCGCGTGGGGAGCCCGCCCAATAAATAACGAAAGGCAGACTCTCAATGAATATTCTCGTTACCGGCGGCGCCGGCTACATCGGCAGCCATACGGTCAAAGCCTTATTGGTTCAGGGCCACAACGTCGTCGTCATTGATAATCTTTCGCGCGGCCATCGGGCAGCCGTCCCGGAAGAAATCCCTTTTTACGTCGTCGACATCCATGACATCGACCGGGTACGGCACATCATGGAAGATATGAACATCGACGCCGTCATGCACTTCGCCGCCCATAGCCAGGTCGGCGAATCCATGGAAAACCCGACAATTTATTACGACAACAACGTCGTCGGCTCGTACTGCCTCCTGGAAGCTGTACGCCGGGCCGGCGTCAAATACTTCGTCTTCTCGTCGACGGCCGCCGTTTACGGCGAACCGGAACAGACGCCGATCACCGAAGACATGCCCTACCATCCGACCAACGTCTACGGCCAGACCAAGCTCATGATCGAAACCATGCTGGCCCAGTTCAGCCGGGCCTATGGCCTGCGCTACGTGGCCCTGCGCTACTTTAATGCCGCCGGGGCCGATGGAAGCGGCACCATTGGTGAAGACCACACACCGGAAACACACCTCATCCCCCTGATCCTGCAGACGGCCCTGGGCCAGCGGGACAGCATCAAGATCTTCGGCACCGACTATCCGACGCCCGACGGCACCTGCATCCGTGACTACATCCACGTCACAGACCTCGCAGACGCCCACGTAAGGGTCCTCAAGTACCTCGCCGAAGGGGGAGAATCGCAATACTTCAACTTAGGCTCTCAGAATGGCTTCAGCGTCCGTGAAATGATCGAAGCCGCCAAGAAAGTCACGGGCAAAGACTTCAAAGTCGAAGAAGCACCGCGCCGCGCCGGCGACCCGGCCATCCTCATCGCCGGATCCGAAAAGATCCGCCGCGTCACAGGCTGGCAGCCGACACACAGTAAGGTAGAACAAATCATTGCCGATGCCTGGAACTGGCATCAGCATCATCCGCAGGGCTATGGAGATAAGCAATAAGGTCTTGTCCGCTCTGCAAAAGGTAAGGAACGGTATCGTTCAACATCGCAAGACATGGCTTCCCTATATAGGGATACTTGTCTGCCTTGGCGCCATCTGGACGTGGTGGGACGAGCCGTCGCAAGGACAAGAACACATGAAACGGGATGCCGCTCAGCATGAAGCTGGGTCGCATCCCGTTTTTTCTGCTTCTGACGAAGCGGAACGGGGAAACGGTAAAGGAAACCTCGTCTATGATGTCCGACCGGCCTTGCGCTATAAGCCCTTACCGGATTTGTTTGCCGGCAGTCTGCCGAAGAAGACTGCTGCGCCTGAAGCGGTACCGCTGACCGTTCCGGCGGCTGCGCCTGAAGAAGTCAAGGAACAACCGGAAAAAGAGAAAAAAGAAGGGACGCTGCCCGTCGTCTGTGGTGCCGTCCATGAAGGAGATATTCACCTGGTCATTTTGAAGTGGCAGGGACAGACGGCGACTTGTGCTGCCGGGGAATGGTGGAACGGCTGGTACATCGCCTATGTCAACCGTCAGGCCGCAGGCCTGCAGCGGGACGGACGAGTTTTTGAAATCCCTTTGTAAAGAAAGGCAGGGAACATCATGAAGGAGTGGAAGAAATGGCTGACTGCCGGTATCTGTTGTCTTTGTCCCTGGACGGCCGGGGCTGTCGATGTCCAGGTCCGGGATGTGCCGACACGGACGGTACTGGAAGGGCTGGCCCGGTCAGGAAATATCAATCTTGTCGTCGATGACAGCGTGCAGGGCTCGTTGACGATGAACCTCCACGACGTCACCTTGGAAGAAGCCTTGCAGGCCATTGCTGACAGCCAGGGCTTGTATTACGAACAATCCGGCCCTATCCGTACGATGAGCGGGGCGAAATCGGGAAAAGGGGTCAAGACTTTTCATACATGGTCGCTACGCCATGCCGACCCGGCCGTTTTGAAGGAGGCCGTCCAGGCAGCGGTACCGGAAGCCGATGTGCGCTGCCATGGCGATACGAATACCCTCGTTGTCGGCGGAACGCATCAAGTCCAGGCGGCTGTCCAGTCCCTGGTGAAGCGTCTCGATGTGCCGGCACGGCAAGTCGATGTTTCCGTAGAGGTTGCCTCCGTCGATGACAGCTTGCTGAAGCAGACCGGTGTCGAGTGGAACTGGTCGACTGTAGAAGGCGGGGCGGACCACGGCGTCTTTTCCCTGGCCGGGACGATCCACGCCCTCGAAGAAAAGGGACGGGCCCATATTTTGGCTTCGCCGCACATGGTCGCTACTAATGGCCGGGAAGCGCATATCCTCATCGGCGATAAAGTCCCCGTCCAGACAGAGCATCTGTCCGGCAAGGAAACGACGGTGAGTACGACGTACGAAGAGGCGGGCATTAAATTGACCTACACGCCGCAGATCCACCCCGATGATTCGGTGACGGCCCAGTTGGTGGCAGAAGTGAGCACGCCTGTGTTTGTGCCGGAAATGAAGGCCTACCGCATTGCGACGCGCCAGGCCCGGACGGTCGTGCGTCTGCGCGATGGCGAGCCTTTGGTCATCGGTGGTCTGATTCGCCGGGAAGAGGTCGAGCATTTCCGCAAGGTGCCGATTCTGGCGTCATTGCCAGTGTTGGGAAAATTATTTCGCTATCACTATAAGTCGCATAAAAACACAGAGATTGTGTTGATTCTCAGGTCGCACGTTTTACCTAATTCGTAGTACGTTTTACGTGATTTTCTTTCGATTTTTTCGTCAGATTTTGCTTGACTTTATTTTATTTTCCTGTATAATCATGGTCAACAACAGATTTCCTGATAACAGTTGTGATGGAAAAAAGTAGTGTCTTTGAGCTTTTCAGAGAGTCTCCGGCCGGTGTGAGGGGACAGGGGAGAGGGCATGAAGTTCATTCCTGAACTGTACGGCTGAACGTGAGTAGGCTGTACCGGGGCGGCTGCCGTTATACGGCCATGAGTTGATCGATTCGAGATAATTAGGGTGGTACCGCGGAATCTTCCGTCCCTGGCGTACCACTCTTTTTTTTATCCATATATCGATAAATTGGGTGGTACCGCGACTGAGTCGTCCCTTTTGTGAGGGGCGGCTTTTTTTTCGGGAAATTATTTTAGAGAGGAGTTTTTACTATGGGAACTACAGGGATTCAAGTCTTCATCATTTTAGTGTACATCGGCGTTCTCTTCGGTATCAGCTGGTACGTCAAGCATAAGGCTGCCGCATCGGCAGAAGCGTATGTGCTGGCTGGCCGCAAATTGACGACGCCCCTCATCATGGTATCCATCGTCGGCCTGGCTGTCGGCGGGGCTTCGACCATCGGCGTTGCCGAACAGGCTTATAAAGTCGGTCTGTCGGCCGGCTGGTATACGGCTGCCTGGGGCATCGGCGCCATCGTCATGGGCCTGACGGTTGCCAAGAAGTATCGCCAGCTCAATATTACGACTGTGCCGGAACTGCTGGAACGGTATTATGACCGCCGCAGCATGATCGCCGGTATCGGCTGTCAGGTCCTGGTACAGCTGGTCATCATGAGCTTGCAGTACGTCGCAGGCGGCGCTATCCTGGCTGCCTTGATGCCGAATATCTTCACGCCGGTCACGGGGATGCTCACCAGTGCCGTCGTCTTCATCGGCATTACCCTTATCGGTGGTATGTGGTCGGCCAGCCAGTCTAACGTCCTCAATGTTACCTTGCAGTACATCGGCATTACGGTTGCTGCTTTCCTCATCCTGGGCATGGCCGGCGGCATCGACGTCGTCGCTATCCAGGCTCCGTCCATTACGTCCATGGACCTCATCAGCGGTGTCGGTCCCATGACCATCATCACTTGGATCGTCGTCCTCATTACGGTTAATGTATCGCTCCAGGCTATCATCCAGATTTCTCTCGGTGCCAAGGATGTCCAGACGGCCCGCAAAGGCTTCATCATCGGTGGTCTGGTCATGCTGCCTGTCGGCTTCATCGCCGCCCTCCTCGGTGTCATCGCTGCTGAAATGTATCCGGCTATTTCGCCGACGACGGCACTGCCGAAGCTCATCATGTCTCTCAATCCCTGGATTGCCGGCGTGACTTTGGCTTCGCTGTGGGCTGCTGATGTCAGCACGGCTTGCAATCTCCTGCTGTCGGCTGCGACGCTGTATTCCCATGATATTCATAAACAGTTCATCGACCCCAATATGTCCGATAAGAAATACATGACCGTAACCCGTATTTCCGTCCTGCTCCTGGGCCTGCTGACCTTGGGCTTCGCCCTGACCATCAGCGGCATCATTTCGACCCTCATGGCCGGCTTGTCGCTCATGACGGCTTTCGCAGTCATCGTCCTCATGACCATGTATGCGCCGAAATACTGCTCCCGTCAGGCTGCGTTCTACACCATCCTGGCTTCCATCATCGTCCTCGTCGCCTGGATGTTCGTACCGGCTGTCCGCGTACTGCCGCACGTCATTTATGCCGAATGGATTGTCTGCGCCGTCACCTTCTGCGGCATCAGCTTCGTATCCCAGAAAGCCATCGCAACGGACGGACTCGTAGAAGAAACGAAACCTGTCGGCGCACCGGCACAGCATTAGGAGTATCGGCCGGCCGTCTGCTTATTGCGCAAATCTGACCGGCTCTGCACGCTGGGACTGCGTTGTCGTCAGTCGACGTAGCTATGGCTACGCCTCCTTCCTCCGCCTTGCCCCAGCGCGCATATCCAGCCATCTTAACGCAAACGCAACCGGTCGGCCGATACGGCGATTAAACTAAAAACTACAAACTTAAAAAGAGGCTGTCTTAATGCAACAGCCTCTTTTTTTGCTCCCCTGAGGGGTTGTTTTTAAATCACCGCGTGGAAATTCAACCTCTCCGGCCCGTTGGGCCACCTCCCCTATGAGGGGAGGCTTGCGACCTGCGACCTGCGGGCCGCTCTGGCGGCCCTTCTCTCATCCCCACAAGGCGTTGCCGGTGGCGAAGCCAAGCCAGCAGCAGACGAAGCCGCCGATGACGTTGAACGAGAAGT
>NZ_JBBMEU010000015.1:0-38353 GCF_040096415.1 Megasphaera intestinihominis | reverse complement strand
ATTTCATGGAAGGTTTCAAAGTAAGCGATTTCCGGCTGATAACCAGCTTCGCAAAGGGTTTCAAAACCGTTGGTGATGAGCTGGCAGATGCCGCCGCAGAGCACTGCCTGTTCACCAAAGAGGTCTGTTTCTGTTTCTTCCTGGAAAGTCGTCTGGATGACGCCGGCACGCGTGCCGCCGATGCCGCGGGCATAAGCCAAAGCGAGGTCGAAGCATTTGCCGGAAGCATCCTGTTCGACAGCGAATACGTCGGGGACGCCGCCGCCTTCTACGAATGTACGACGGACGAGATGGCCCGGGCCTTTCGGAGCGACCATGAATACGTCGACATCAGCCGGCGGGACGATCTGTTTGAAGTGAACGTTGAAGCCGTGTGCAAAGGCGAGGGCACTGCCGGATTTCAAGTTCGGAGCGATTTCCGTTGCATATACGTCAGCCTGTTTTTCGTCCGGAATGAGGACCATCGTGACGTCAGCATCTTTGACAGCTTCAGCAACGGTCTTGACTTCGAGGCCGGCTGCTTTAGCTTTTTCAACCGATTTGCTGCCTTCATACAAGCCGACGACGACGTCGACGCCGCTGTCCTTGAGGTTCAATGCATGAGCATGACCCTGGCTGCCATAACCGATGACGGCAACTTTTTTGCCTTTCATAACGTCCCAATTTACGTCCTGATCATAAAATACTTTTGCCATAATAACATCTCTCCTTGTGAGTATAAAATAATTTATTCTCGTTGGGATTTAGAGATTCGTCGAAAGAGGCCAACAAAAAAACTCCGCCCCTCACTGAGGGACGGAGTACTATTCCGCGATACCACCCTGATTCCCGGCGCATTACTGCAGCCAGGCTCTCTACAACGTACCAACATACGCGTTTCCTATAACGTGGAAAAATCGTCAGTGCTTAATCTTGCTTCAGCACTTCTCTTCGGGGATGATTTTCAATCGCCATTCATTACCGGCTCGCACCAGCCGCCGGTTCTCTGGGAATGTCCGGACGAACTACTCTTTCCCGTCATCAGATTTCACTATATGCTTTTGCGAGCCTTTATCGTTGTGGCCCGTTTGAAAAGCTTGAACACATTCTACAAAATGCCGTGCTGTTTGTCAATGCTTTTTTGGAATTTTTCCGAAAAAAGTTTGGTTAAACGTTTACTTGCCTAAGATTCTTAAGCCTTGCGATTGCCCAGATACCATTTCACAAACTGCTGAGCAATGCGGCCATTGCGGCCGGAATGTTCCATTTCCCAGCGGACGCCTTCGACACGAAGCTCTTCCGGGTCCAGGGTAATGCCGGCTTTTTTCAGCTCATGGGCGATGATCTGCAAGTATTCATCCTGCGTCGGCGCCGAGTAATGGAGGATGAGGCCGAAGCGGTCCGACAGGGAAATCGACTCGTTCGTGCTGTCATCGCGGTAGACTTCGTCCAGTTCGTCGTTGCGGTCGTGCCACGTTTCCTTCAAGAGGTGGCGACGGTTCGATGTTGCATAAATAAGCACGTTTTTCGGCTGTGGCGTGACGCCGCCGTCGATGGCCGACTTGAGGTATTTATACTCTTTTTCATTTTCATCGAAGGACAAATCATCCAAGAAGAGGATGAACTTCTTGCTGCCGATGTCGCCGAGTTTTTCCATGAGCTGCTGCAGATTGTGGAGCTGGCCGCGCTGGACCTGGATGAGGCGCAGGCCCTGTTCATGGTAGCGGCAGACCAGGGCTTTGACGGCCGTCGACTTGCCCGTCCCGCGGGAACCCGTCAAGAGGACGTTATTGGCCGCCCGGTCAGCCAGAAAGGCCGTCGTATTGGCCAGGAGCTTTTCTTTCTGAGCCGCATAGCCGATGAGGTCATCCCAGGCAAGATGGGGGAAATTCTCGATGCCTACGAGGTCCCCGTCTTCACCGATGCGGAAGGCCATGAACTGTGCCAGTTTGCCCCGGCCGTATACTGCATAATGATGCAGTAAGACTTTCGTCGCTTCTTCTGGCGTCGACGCTGCCATGAGGGCCGTTTCCAGGGTCTGGGCATAGCCGTAAACTTTGGGGACAGCCGGTTCGTAGTTGTCGAGGAAATCGACGCCGAGGAAGTCGGAAGCGGCCTTTTGCAGATACGGCCAGAGCAGAGTCATATCCAAGAGCAGGGCCTTGGTCATGCCCGTGCCGGCCTTGCCCGACCGTTCAATGGCTTCGGCAGCGACCGTATCGCCTTCCCCCAAGAGATAGAGGAAATACCGGCGCAGGATATTGCCGCTGAGGCCCAGCTGTTCCGCCCGTTCCAAGAGGACCGCTGCCGCTTCATGCTTGCCAAAGGGATTATCCCCCTGTTCCTGGACGGCCAGCAGGGCCTTGATGACGGGATCCTGTAAAAAATTGCGGCATACGACGAGGCCGCGCAGACTTTTATTTTCCATGTAGAAACCTCCCTATCAGCTTATATACATTTGAGCCATTATACCGCCGCCAGGCCACGGCAGTCAAGGAAGTTCCGTCATATTTATACAGTAAAAGGTTTTACCTGACTAATTTATCTAACGCAGAGCATCGGCCATCTGGCACATGCGGACGATGGGTTTGACGTCATGGACGCGGACAATCGCGCAGCCGGCCAGGACGCCAGCGACACAGGTCGTCCCGGTCCCTTCCATCCGTTCCGTAACCGGCAGGTCGAGGATCTTGCCGATAAAGCCCTTGCGGCTCGTCCCCAGGAGCATGGGATACGGCAGGCCTGTCAGATCCCGCAAGTGCTTCATGACGTAGACATTCTGGTCAAAGGTCTTGCCAAAGCCGATGCCCGGGTCGGTGATGATCTGGTCCTGGCTCATGCCGGCCTGGTCTGCAATGATGGCCGAGCGGATGAAGAAGCGCTTCATATCCTCGATGATGTCGCCGTATTCTGTACCGTCCTGGTTATGCATGACGACGACAGGAACGCCGTATTTTGCGGCTACAGCGGCCATCTGTCCCGGTTCCGGCGCATACTGGAGGCCCCAGATATCATTCATGATATGGGCACCCGTACGCATGGCATAGTCTGCCGTTTCAGCCTTATACGTATCGACAGAAATGGGGACCGGGCAGGCTTTGACAAGGCGCGGCAAAATCGTTTCCAGCCGGGAAATCTCTTCGGCTGCCGAAATCGGCGTAAAACCCGGCCGTGACGATTCGGCGCCGATGTCGATGATATCCGCCCCTTCGGCTACCATTTCTTCCATGTGCTTCAAGGCTACATCGGCATTATTCCATTTCCCGCCATCAGAAAAAGAGTCAGGCGTATAATTGAGGACGCCCATGACCAGCGTCCGTTCCCCGACAGTCAGGGATTTTCCATCTTTCCAATGATAATGACGAACTTCCACAATAATTCCTCCCAACAAAAAAAGAGATAACGAAGGCGCCCAAAAGGACGCACAGTCGTTATCTCTAAAAAATCAAGTCCGTAACCTGTACGTTACCCGTTCATTATAGCAAAAGAAGCGTATCCTCACAAGTAAACGAAAAATCCAACTACTATACTAGTTAGAATTCCTATTTTCCATAATTCATACTAGTATAATAGTATGAATTATGGAAAACTGTAAAATATACTGGTATAATAGTATAAATAGTTTTTCAGAAAGGATGGGATACCATGATTCAGCGCGAATATTACATGAAACAAATCAGACCGTTCATTAACACGGATCTCATAAAGGTATTGACAGGAATACGCCGCAGCGGAAAATCAGTCATGCTGCAATTAATCCAGGAAGAACTATTATCTCAACAAGTCCGTCCTGATCAAATGATAAGCCTAAATTTTGAAGATTTGGCCAATCTCCCCTTGTGCCAACCCATGGCACTCTATCAATGGATTGCAGACAAAGCAGCTGCCATAAAAGGAAAAATATACATTTTTTTAGATGAAATACAAGAAGTGACGAATTGGGAACGGGTCATCAACTCCCTGCGTGTCGCTTTCGATGTCGATATTTATCTTACCGGTTCAAATGCTAAGCTGCTTTCTGGGGAACTTTCCACCTATTTAGCCGGCCGCTATGTTCAATTCGTCATTTATCCTTTTTCTTATCAAGAATTTATATTAGCAAATCAATTAGACGATACCCCGCAAGCCTTCCAAAAATACCTACTCTTCGGCGGGATGCCTTTCTTAATGAATCTCCATTTCCAAGAAGGCCCATCTCGTCAGTATTTGCAGGATATGTACAATTCCGTAATTTTAAAGGATATTGTCCAACGGAATAATCTGCGCGACGTCGATTTATTAGAGCGCATCATCGGATATGCCCTCAGCAGTATCGGCCACGTTTTCAGTGCTTCTAACATTACAAAATACTTGAAAAGTGAACATCGAAAAGTTTCCAACGATACCGTATTGAATTACCTGAATGCTTGTACAACAGCTTATTTATTCTATAAAATCCCCCGCCAAGATTTATTAGGGAAGAAACTGCTTTCTATCAATGAAAAGTACTATGTCGTTGACCATGGCCTGCGAGAAGCCGTATATGGCCACAATGCCCGCGATATCGACCAAATATTAGAAAACATTGTCTGCTTGGAATTATTGCGCCGCGGCTATACGGTAACGATTGGCAAAACAGGAAATTTTGAAGTCGATTTCATTGCCGAAAAAGGAAATCGAAAATGTTATGTCCAGGTCACATATTTACTCGCTTCACCAGAAACTATCGAACGCGAATTCCGTGTATATAAAGACATAAAAGACAATTATCCCAAATACGTCGTTTCTATGGACGAACTCGACTTTAGCCAGGATGGAATCCAGCACTATAATATTCGTAAATTTTTGCGACTCCCTCGTGATTATTAAATATGTGAAAAATGGCAGTTTGTTGACGTAAAGTAACTTCATGATATACTAAAGATGGTTTTATCTTTATGGTTTCTATGCAAAGGGGGATTCATCATAATGAAAAAAACGCCTGTTATCTTCACCGGTCATG
Source organism: Megasphaera intestinihominis (assembly GCF_040096415.1). Taxonomy (NCBI): domain Bacteria; kingdom Bacillati; phylum Bacillota; class Negativicutes; order Veillonellales; family Veillonellaceae; genus Megasphaera; species Megasphaera intestinihominis. The sequence goes on along the minus strand of NZ_JBBMEU010000015.1, from coordinate 33,393 downwards.
GCAGTCCGATGCTGGCTATCGATGAAAACGACTTGACGCGCGAAATGCAGCGCGTCGGCGCAGACGTTCTAACCAGTGAGGACAGACCGAAAGCCATCCTGGCCATCTCGGCCCATTGGTATGTCCCAGGCACGTATATCCAGAGTGCCGACAAGCCGCGTCAAATCTACGACATGTACGGCTTCCCAGAAGAGCTCTATCAGCTCCAATACCCAGCCAAGGGCTGTTCGGAACTGACCCAGGACGTCTGCCAGCTTTTGGGCAATGACGTTTCTATCGACGATTCATGGGGTATCGATCACGGAACATGGAGTGTTATGGTCCACATGTTCCCCAACGCGCCCATCCCAGTCGTCCAGCTTTCTGTAAACAGCACGTTTACACCGGACCAATGCTTTGAACTCGGCCCGAAACTCGCCCCGCTCCGAGAAAAAGGCTACCTCATCTGGGCCAGTGGCAACATCGTCCACAACCTGCGCCGCGTCGAATGGAACAAGCGCGGCGGCTCCGAAGCAGCCAAACACTTCAACCAGGATATCGTCGATAATGTCATCGCCGGCAACATCGACAACATCATCCACTACGAAAACCACGAACACGCAGCCTACGCCGTGCCGACACCGGAACACTACCTGCCCCTGCTCTATTGCCTGGGCGCCGCCGGAACGGATAAAGCTACACCATTCAATAATACCTGCACCTTAGGATCCATGGCTATGACCGGATTCGTCTGGGCGTGAAAAAAGGGCTTGTCATCATACGACAAGCCCTTTTTGAGTTGTTAGTGGCTAGTGGTTCGGGGTTAGCGGATAGTTTTAAATTTAAAGGTTTTCTCTGCAAACTACAAACTCTGTGCTACAAACTATAAAGTAAACGGGGCCTCGCATGATGACAAAATTCTTCGTGCGACAGCCCCTTTTATAAATTCAACGCGGCCCCATAAACCGATTGCCGTTAAGGTGAATCATGTGATCTGGTTCATCGGCAATCCAAACTTCGGTTTCCCAAGCTAAGTCCGCCACAAAACGTTTGTAGACGGTTACATCAGGAAAAGCGGTAACATAGATTTTCCCGCTCGTGACCTGCTGAGTCATAGCTTCCAATTCTTGTAAGCGTTTAGGACTCATAGGACCCACGGAGGTCACGGCTTCAACAAAGTAAATCCAGTCGACGTCCTTGCAATACAGGATGACATCGGGCAACTTATCATGTTCTGTCAGAGCAATTCCTAATTGTTTCAGTAACGTCTGGTTTTCCACTAAGTTTTTATTAGTCGTATCACCAACATACAAGCAAATAGCCCCTGGTGCAAAGCGCGGTGCAAATTCTTCCAAGATAGCTTTTTGTAAGGCATTATGCTTACCTGGTGAAAAAGTATAGGCCGTCTCATTAATCATGACTGGCATTTTCTGAACGTTTTTTTTTCGATGCGTAAATGGAAATCAGTGATTCGTGAACATCAGTAAATTCTTTCAAAGATTTTTCCCATAAGTCGGTGTGAAAAGTCTGCAAAAGGCGGACTGTTTCCTGAGTCAACCGATAGCGATAGTTGGGACTATTCGTCGCTTTTCCATTATCTTCAATCAAAGCGGCATTGCGAAAATGATGCATAGCCTGCTTTCGGAACGTTTCCCGACTATTCTCTGCATAATCAACTTCATAATTCAGATTAACGAACTGAATTATATCGTGAATACGAATCCACTCATTGCTAGCCTGACACCAGTCATCATCAGGCCGTATATGAGCCAAAGCCAGCAAACTCAACGCACAAATAGGCGTTTGCTGGCGTTCGGGCATCCCAATAGCTCTAAGAATGGCTTGAGCTTCGCTGATTTTTCCCATGTAAAAATCCCTCCAAGATCTGATTGCACGTTTTTTCTGTTATATCGGATTGCTTCAACAATGCTCGCCCTAGTTCTTCAATAATCGAAATAGCTGGAACAGGCATATGATTGATTTCTGTAGCATTGACCTGCGTAGAACCATTGAGTACCCGGTAATATACATCATAAAGGGTAGAATTGAACAAAACATATAGCCCATATACTACATCTTTAGACAATGTATGGTCCGCATTATCAATGAAATTGATTTTATTCTGCGTGCTTATGGTCTGATATTGCGGAAATTGTTCTGCCAAATAAATACCACATTGTAATCGGCGCTTTTCCTCCTTTGCCGTAAACCGCCTGATAAACAAATAATTAGTATTAGGCTGTACCAAACTTTTCCGGGATGGTACTAAATATTCCCCTTCTTTACCAATCGGAAAGCAAATATGACCGTTTTGTATATGCTGGGCAAAAAAGAGCGGTACGGCCCCATCGACTTCAGTATTCCGCAAAGACTCCCTCTCCCTAAAATCAACAGTCAATCCCGTTTTCATTTTCATACCGAAATCTGGCAGGGTATAGGGAAATGTGTTTAACAAGCAGATAGCGTCTACTTCCCGATGATTAGTCATCAAAAAGACATACTGGTCCGATCCGGAAACTACATCCGAATAAGGCAATGAAATCTGCTGTAAATGACGGAAATCACAATTAGCTTCAGAAGAAGTGACCAATATATCCGAAGGAACCTGACGCTGTTTCCGTATCTTGACAATCATCGTTTCTTGCAATACCTGTTCGGTATCAAAGACCTTATCCCGACTGGTAAACAAGTGAATCTGCTCAATCACACCATGGCTGAATAAATATTGGCGAAAGCGCTTGAAATACATGCCACTTGTCCAAGAACGGGGAATGATGTAAACCATTTCTCCGCCGTCACGGACATTAAATAACGACATAGCCGCAAAGAGAAAATATAAATTAGGAGCACCATAACAAATTGCCGGCATGGCTTTAGCTTCAGGCGCATCTTTTCCGATTTTCATATACGGCGGGTTGCCAATACAGAGGTCGCAAGTGATGCCTGATTCTGGAAACAGGCATCCATTGAAAGCATTTTCCTGGCTTGTAATATAATTCAAAGTGCGGAGCTCATAGTCAGCTTTTTTTAAACAATGAGCGGTCACATAACGAAGATTATCTTCTAAAACAGGAATGATTTTTTCATCTGTTTCATAACATATAAGGTGTACTCGTTCCACAGCTGGGATTGCCGAAATACGTTCCAATAAAGCAGCCGTAAGGATACCCGTGCCAGCTCCGGGATCCAATATGGTAATTTCAGGCTGTGCAGGGATAGCAAACAGCCCGGCCATGAACCGGGCTGTTTCTATGCTGGTAAAGAATTGACCACTTTTTTTGCGAATCTGTTTAGGCATGGATTCCATGTAGGCCGCCGTTTGTCGAACTACATACTCTAGCATAAGCCTTCCTTTCCCCGTATCGTCCCTTTTTCGATTTCAAAGAGATGGATCGTGTCTGTTTCTCCAGACAGTTGTTTTTGGACTTCTTCGGCCAGGTGCAACGTGGCATCGGAGCAGGTGAACAGGAATATCTGTTCTTTTTTGCCCAACGAGGCCAGGAACTGGATGGCTTCTTTCTGGCGCTGTTCGTCGAAGCGGACGAGGATGTCGTCGAGGATGAGCGGCATCGGTTCGATTTGTTTGGAGAAGGCCATGGCCAGGCTGATGCGGATGGCCAGGTAAATCTGGTCGCCCAGGCCGCTGCTCCACTGTTTTTCCGGGACGCGGCGCTGGCTGCCATCGACGGCAAAGAGCTGTTTGCCGTCCAGGCTAGCCTGCAGGGTATAGCGGCCCTGGGTCATGAGATTGAGGTATTCGCCGGCCTGGCGGATGACGATAGGCTGGCGGACCCGTTCGTAGTATTCCTGGGCCTGTTCCAGCATGTACTGGGTGTACATATTGGTCAGCCAGTCGTCGACGTCGCGGTCCAGTTCGGCCTTGCGGTTCTGTTTGGCCTGCAGGAGCTTGCCGTATTCGTCGCTCTTGGCCATCTGGCTCAGGCGTTCAATGATACTGCCTCGTTTTTCTGCGACTTCAGCCAGTTTCTTTTCGGCATCGGCGATTTTTTTCTGGTAGTAGTCGCGTTCATCTGTCCAGGTCTTCAAGGTATGGATTTTCAATTCATGGCGCAGTTCGGCCAGGTTTTTCGGCGTCTTGGCGATGAGACGGATATGGGCTTCCGTCTGGTCATAGACTTCTTTGTACTGGTGGAACTGGCGGAAGCGCAGGACTTTGCTGCGGAATTCGCCTTCCGTCTGGGCGCCGGTTGCCTTGAGCAGTTCCTGCTGTTCTTGGACGCGCTGCTGCCGTTCTTCTCCCAGGCTGGCAATCTGACTTTCCCGTTCTTTCTGCTGACGGTCCTGTTCTTTGGCCACTTCAGCCTGGACGCGGATGTCCTGCCACTGTTTGTAGACGTCTTCGACGGTATCCGGGGAAACGGCCTTCTTGACGCCGACTTCCCGGAAAATCTGTTCTGCCGTATCGCTCCAGCGGGAAATGGCGCCTTTCAATTCCAACTTGCGTCGCTTCCAATCGGCAGCGGCCGTCGTGACTTCATGCCACGTATCCCAGGCTTCTTTGGCTTTGGCCACATCGGCCGTATCCAGTTTGCTGAAACTATTTTTATCGCGCCAGCCGTCCCAGGCCGTTTCACAGGCCAGGAGCTGTTTTTTGCAGGTATTGCCATCGGACTGCCATTTTTCATAAATGGCGTCGTACATGACTTTCTGTTCTTTCTGCCAGGCATTCTTCGTTTCCCGCGTCTGCCAGTCCAGATACTGCTTGCGGACGGCGTCCAGTTCCTGGAGCCAGCGTTCGTTCGATTCGTCCGTACTGAGGGTCATTTCCGCTTCTTTGGCTAAGTCGCTGATTTTGCGGTTGACGCCTGCCAGCTGGCCTTCGATTTCTGCGATTTTCCGGGGAACCCGGTCGGCACCGGTACTCTGGCGGACCAGGGAAATGATGGCGATGACGACACAGGCAGCGGCACCGCCCAGGCCCAGGGTCGAATCGAAGTGAGCCAGATAGACAGCGGCGACGCAGAGAGCCGCCAGGACCAGGAAAGCGATGCCGACGAAGGTAAAGGCCTTCGACGAGCCAGCCGGTTCGTTCTTCAGCCATTCCAGCTGTTCCTGTATCTTCTGGCGTTCCATGACGACGTTCTGGATCGTCGCTACGGCCGTCCCGATGACATCCCATTCGTCCTTGGTCTTTTCAGCCGGACCGTCTTCGCCGCTGGCACCGGAAACATTCTTGGGCTTGTCAGCCTGCCATTTCTCTAAATCCTGACGACTGTGGTCGAGGGCAGCGGCGGCCGAAATCCCCTGAGTCCAGTTGACGGCTGCCGGAATATCCTTGCCATCGGTCCAGGACTTGAGCAGGTCGGCTTGTTTCGTGCCTTCAAATTCCCAGTCCATTTCCTTATCTTCATGGTCTGAAAGCTCTTCCAGCCCCTGCTTCCATTCACCGACATGGTGAGCCATGGCGTCGAGCTGGGGGCCGCAGGCCAGCCAGCGGTTCCACGATTCCTGGAAGGCCGGGCCTTTGCGGCTCGTCGCCTTGAGCTTGCGGACCTGTTCGTCAATGGCCTTGATGTTCTGTTCCAGCTCGGCCCATTTCTGCGCGCCGTCAGCCGGGAACTGGGATACATCGGCCAGGGCCTGCATATGCTGCATGGCGTCCTGGCCGCGTTTATAGACATCCCAGGCAGCGATAGGCATGGAAATCCGTTCGATCTGCTGCTTCGATTCTTCGATATCCAGGCGGATGCGGTTCTCGATTTCATGCGTCGTCTGTTCCGTTTCCTGCAGGCTGGCGAATTCATCTTCATCGTAGGCCATGCCGGTAATGCGGCGGTCGAAGTCCTTCTGCTCGTTGAGCAGGGCATTGATGGGTTTCTTGCCCTGCGGCGAAGCGACCAGGAGGTCACCCATATGCTTGGTCACTTCACTGCGGGCCAGGCCCATGCCGATGCCGCCTTCGATGCTGAAGAAATGGCTGCGCACGGCTTCATTGGACAGGATTTTGAAGCCCTGCAGGTCTTCCAGGCCCATGGCAAAAATCGTATCATACGTCTGACGGTCCAGGCCGTGCCACCACAGATTCGCTGGCTCTTCCTGTACTTTTTCCTGACCGTCTGACAGGAAATATTCTTTTTCATTGCGGACGATGCGGTATTCCTTTCCGTCTTCCCGACGGATGCCCATGCTGCCGAAATAGCCCTTCCAGTCTCCGCGCAGATAGCCGAAGAACATGGAGCGGACATATTTCATGAGCGTCGTCTTGCCGCTTTCGTTGCGGCCATGCATGACGATCAGGCCGTGTTCCGGCGGATTCCAGCTCACATTATGGTAAATCCCGAAATCATCCAAATGCATCTCTGTAATCTTCATACTGCTTAACCTCTTCTATGTTCCAGCAATTTCTGTACGCCCAGCCACTTGGCTTTCTCGAACGTTTCCAGCAGGCGCTGGTCCGTCAGGGCCCTTCCATAGGCCCCGAGGCGTTCAAATTCCGGGCGGCTCATGAGAATATCCCGCAGCGCCTTGGCCCTTTCTTCAGGAGCCAGCTTTTCCAGCTTGTCGAAGACATTCAAGTAGTCGCCGACGGAGTCGGGCAGTTTACTTCGTTCGTCCATATTCATCTTGGGACGGGCCAGGTTACGCAGGCGTTCGACCATGACGAAGGCGTATTTCCCCTGTTCTTCTTCACGCCAGCTTTCCAGCCAGTACTGCGTCGCCTCCGGATTGTTGAGGACGTGGTACATACTGCCGGAACCGGTGAAATTGACCGTCAGGAACGTCGGCTTGCCGATATCACGGCGCACTTTTTCCTTGGCGAAGCGGACGGACTCGCGCAGTTCCGACACCGATTCGATACCGTCGATGGCGAGGTCGATGCTTTCCCAGCGGACGATGCTCGTGTCGATGAATTCCAGGTCCGTCGTCCCATACGGTCCGACTTCGACGTAATAACAGCCCCGCGGCCCCGTTTCCGTACAATCGAGGCCCTGCGGGTTGCCGGCATAGACGACATAGGGCTTTTCGCAGAGTATCTCATGCTTGTGGATATGCCCGAGGGCCCAGTAATCCATGCCACATTCTTTCAAATCTTCCAGGGTGCACGGCGCATATGTCGAATCCCGGCTGCCTACCTGGGTATGGAGCATGCCGATGGAAAATCGGTCGCCAGCAGCGCGGTTGAATTTCCAGGCCAGATTGTCCCGCTGTTCGCTCTTGGCATAACTCTGCCCGTAAATGGCCGCTACTTCTTCGCCATCTACGACCAGGGGGACCCGTTCGACAGCATCGGTCGGAAACACGTGGACATTCGGCGGAAAGGGAATCTTCGCCTTCCACGCTTCGAGCGGGTCGTGATTCCCCAGGACGGCAAAGACCTGGATGTTATTCTGTGCTAATTTATGTAAAAGGCGCACGTAATCGAGCTGTGCCGTCAAGTTGTGATCGGCACTGGTGTAGACATCGCCGGTGATGAGGACAGCGTGGACCCGTTTATCAATGGCCATCTGGACGATTTTCTGGAACGCCCGGACCGGCGCTTTCCCGACGATGCGCTGCCACCGTTCATCAATAGCGGAGAGGTTATGGAAAGGGCTCCCTAAGTGGAGATCCCCGCATTGAATAAAACGCAAACTTTTCGCCATTAGTATCCTTCTTTCTCTGACCACGCTCCATGCAACGCCGCTACGGCATCGCGGAGCCTGCAGGTGGGAATTTTTGAAAATGACAGGAGAAATTCTTTATCCGTTTCCTGCGACGGTGTTTCATAAAAAGACTGCATGGACAAGACACGGCAGCCCTGCAGTTCCGCCCGGCGGCGCAGTTCTTCTTCCGATAAGCGGCTGTGCAGGCGGATATGGCAGTATACGCCGGAAACCAGCCGCCCTACGACGATATCCTGACCAAAGGCTTCGACTAAGAGCCGGCCTAAGAGCTCCCCTTTTTCCTGGTATTCCTTGCGCAGGCGCCGTACCTGACGGGCCAGTTCGCCGCTCTCGATATATTCCGCCAGAACGCACTGCTCCGGAACCGACGCGCCCTGGCGGAACAGGCTGCGCCGCTGTTCGTAAAGGGGCATGAGCTGAGGCGGCAGTACCATATAGCTGAGGCGGATGAAAAAGGGCAATACCTTGGACAAGGCCCCCATGTAGACGACACGGCCGTGGCGGTCCAGGCCCTGCAAAGCCGGGACGGGGCGGCCATAATAGCGCAGCTCGCTGTCGTAATCATCTTCGATGATCAGTCCATCCGTCTTTTCAGCCCAATGCAGCAGACGATGGCGGATGCCGGCGGGCATGACCGTCCCCGTCGGGAACTGATGGGACGGGCTGACGTAGACCAGGCGGACGCCGCTGGCTTCCAGGGCATCGACGTGGAGCAGTCCGCCGCTGATGGGAATGGGCACGATGGAATAGCCGCTGTTGCGGAAAATCTCCCGGCCCAGGCGGAAGCCCGGGTCTTCGACGCCGATGCAGGCATATTTATCGTGAAGCAGATTGGTCAGGACGCCGAGAAGAGAAATCGTCCCGGCACCGATGATAATCTGCGACGGCTCTGCATGGACGCCGCGCGTTTCATAGACGTAACGGCTCAAGGCCCGGCGCAAATCAGGGACGCCCTGGTCATCATTGGCCGCCAGCAGCCGGTCTGGCTCCGATAAGATCCGATTCATATATTTCCGCCATATGTCGAGGGGAAAGCGTTCCAAAGCCATGTCGCCACTGGCAAAGTCATAGGCATAGACAGGGCGACGGCTGGCTTCACGCAATACGGGCGCAGCAGCCTCTTCGGTCCGCGCTTCCAGACCGCCCAGGGAGGCCACTTCATAGCGGGCCTTATGGCGGCGCAGGATGTAGCCTTCACTGGCCAGCTGGTAGTAGGCCTTTTCGACGGTCATCTTGCTGATGCCCGCAGCCTGGGCCAGTTCACGGACCGAGTCGAGGCGCATGCCGGCTATCATCCGGTGCTCTTCGATTTCCCGGCGATAATATTCATAGATTTGTACGTAATAGGGTTTGCTGGTAGATTTATCGAGTTGCAGCATCGTGACCTGGCGCCGTCTCCTTTCCCTGAACTACAGATATGGTGGAAATATCTCTGCAATATTATATTGTACCGAAAAAACGTGGCCGTGGCTAGTGGTTCATGGTTCGTGGCTCGTGGTTCGTGGTGGGCCGGCCTGCTGTCACCGGCCTTCGCCTGCCATGGCCGCTGCGACGGCGGCGCCGACTAAGGGGCCGTCCTGGATGAGTACCGGGTCGACGGGAATCTGCTTGTCCCGGCTCACGCCTTCATTCTGGCAGGCCTGCATGGCATCTTCCATCATGAACAAGGCACCGCGGACGTGTTCCAAGAGGCTGCCGTCGACGGCCACGGACTGGGCCGGAACGGCTTCGCCGCCATAAAGATGGCGCAGGATGCCGCAGCTCACGGCGCCGGCCAGCTGGGCAGCGCGGACGAAAATGGCGGCGCCGATATTGCGGACAGGCCGCATCTCATCGGGCCGCACGATGCGCTTCCACAGCTGGCCCATCTTGAGCCGGCACTGCAAATCATTGTCGCAGCTGATGATGTCATTCATAGCGGCTGTGGAAAACACCGGGAGCTGGCGAGTCTTGAAATAAGACAGCAAGGTCTGCCGGAAGATTTCCGCTGCATAGGCACCGCCTGTCATCTTTTCCATCCGATGCTGACCGGGCTGGGCCGACAGGGCGTCGACTGCCTTGTCCCAGCGATTGCGTATGAGGCCGCCATAGTCGCCGGCTTCCAGATTGACGATCATATCCCAGGCCGGCTCATAGTAGCAGGCGTTGAAGCCCGTCCCGCAGACGAGGCCCAGGCGGACCCGTTCCAGCGTATACGCTGCCGACAACAGCAGGGCCGTCGTGTCATTGACCAGGGCCACCGGTTCGACAGCCCTAAAGCCCTGACGGGCCAGGGCCTGTTTGAGCATGGCGTTGACCCATTCGCCTTCCACACCGGGAACGGCAATTTCTTTCGACCACGACAGGAGCCGGCCATCGCGCAGGTCCTGCCGCTCTATAGCAAAGGAAAAGGTATGGCCCAGGGTATAGGCCTGCTGCCCATGGGCAACCTGACCGACGAGGCGGGCCAGGAAATCGAAAAGCTCCCCAGCCGTCGTCGCCGAAGAGAGATAGTCGTACTGGCCAGGCAGCCGGAGCGGCTGGCAGACCTTCTTTTCGATGAGGTAACAGTGCCGGCCCAACAGGCGGATCCGCGCAGCCCTTGCGTTCGTACCGCCGAAATCCAGGACCAGATAGACACCGCGCTCCTCACCGCCAGGCAGGGACACATACGACTTCAGGGCTGATACGGTCGCTCCCGGCTTTCCCTGCAGGGCCCGTTCCATGTCGTCTGCAAAATCGCGGGAAATCTGCTGCAGCCGCTCGTCGGTCAAATAAAAATAACGGGCAATATTCATCCAGTCCATCCGTTCTTCCATGGCAGTGATCACACCTCTCGTAAAATCATAACTTTATTATACTATAGTTTTTCGGCCTTTGTCGTCTTCCCCGGTCATTTCTCTCAAGACAGTTCATTATCAACGGTTGACTTTTTGTGACAATAGGCTATAATCATAGGCAGAGTGAGACCGAATCACAAGGGTCGCACGAAGGGGTACACCACCTTGGGTGTAATTCTTCGTGCGACCCTTTTTTCATTTGAGAGAAAGGAGGACCTCCATGGTACGGATCAACGGCAAAGACATCGAAGCGGCCGGCCAGAACCTGCTCGCTTACCTGACCGACCAGGAATATCGTACAGACCGCATCGCCATCGAGCTGAACGGTGATATCGTATCGCGCAAGGATTACGATAAAGTGACTTTGAAAGACGGCGATTCCATGGAAATCGTACACTTCGTCGGCGGGGGCTGATTCCCTGCGGCAAAGCAGTCATGAACTCATCTATCATTATAAAAGGAGTGTTTCCCAATGGAAAAAAAAGATACCCTGGTCCTTGGCGGCCACGAATTCACATCGCGTTTCATCTTAGGTTCCGGTAAATTCTCTGTCGACCTCATCAAGGCCGCTGTCGAACAAGGCGGTGCCCAGATGGTAACCATGGCCCTGCGCCGCGTCGAAGCCGGCCAGAAAGACAATATCCTCGACTATATCCCGAAAGATGTCACCCTGCTCCCCAATACGTCCAGTGCCCGCAATGCCGACGAAGCCGTCCGCATCGCCCACTTGTCCCGTGAAGTCGGCTGCGGCGATTTCATCAAGATTGAAGTCATGCGCGACTCCAAATATCTCCTGCCGGACAACAACGAAACCATCAAAGCTACGGAAATTTTGGCTAAAGAAGGCTTCGTCGTCCTGCCGTACATGTATCCGGACCTCTACGCCGCCCGTGCCCTGGCTGACGCCGGCGCTGCTGCCATCATGCCTCTGGCTTCGCCTATCGGCACAAACAAAGGCTTGTCGACGAAAGATTTCATCCAGATCCTCATCGACGAAGTCGACCTGCCGGTCATTGTCGACGCCGGTATCGGCCGTCCGTCCCAGGCCTGCGAAGCCATGGAAATGGGCGCCGCTGCTATCATGGCCAACACCGCCGTCGCTACGGCTGGCGACCTGCCTCTCATGGCCAAAGCCTTCGGTGAAGCCATCCGTGCCGGCCGCAATGCTTACCTTGCCGGCTTGGGCCGCGTCCGCGAAACGGCTTCGGCTTCGGATCCGCTGACGGGATTCTTAGGAGACTGAGGAGGAATCGAACATGACGGAAGAAACTAAAACTATCGATCAGAGCAAACTCATCGACCACATGAAATATTTACCGGGCATGGAAGTCATCGACTCGGATATGCTCGACCAGGTCGTCGCCATCCGCAATTCCTTCAACAATGACGACTTCACTGATAAAGACGTCCGCCTGGCCCTGTCGAAAGAACATCTGGACCCGCGGGACTTCATGGCCCTCTTATCGACGGCCGCTGCACCGTTCCTGGAAGAAATGGCCCAGAAAGCCCATCTGGTCACGCGGCGCCATTTCGGCAACAACATCACCATCCTGACGCCGATCTATTTCGCCAACTACTGCGATAACTACTGCATCTACTGCGGCTTCAACTCGCACAACAAGATCAAGCGCGCCCGCCTGACGGACGAAGAACTCCACCGCGAATGTAAGAACATCGCCGATACGGGTATCGAAGAAGTCATCATGCTCACCGGCGAAAGCCCGAAGATGAGCGATATCAAATACATCGGCAACGCCGTCAAGATCGCCAGCCAGTATTTCCGGGTCATCAACATGGAAATCTACCCGGTCAATTCGGAAGACTACAAATATCTCCACGAATGTGGCGCCGACTACGTCACGGTCTTCCAGGAAACGTACAATTCAGACAAGTACGCTACCCTTCACCTGGCCGGTCACAAGCGCATCTTCCCGTACCGCTTCTACTCCCAGGAACGGGCCATCCTCGGCGGCATGCGCGGCGTCGGCTTCGCAGCCCTCTTAGGCCTGGACGACTACCAGAAAGATGCCCTGGCAACGGGGATGCACGCATGGCTCATGCAGCGTAAGTACCCGCATGCCGAAATTTCCCTGTCCTGTCCGCGCCTGTGCCCGATCATCAATAACGATAAGATCAACCCGAAGGACGTAGACGAACGGAAACTGACGCAGATCATCTGCGCCTACCGTCTGTTCATGCCTTACGCCTGCATCGTCGTATCGAGCCGTGAAAGCGCCCGCTACCGCAACGCCATCATGAAAATCGCCGCTACCAAAGTATCGGCCAGCGTCTGCGTCGGCATCGGCGGCCATCTGGAAAATGACGGCTCCGAAATGGGTGACGAACAGTTCGAAATCACTGACGGCCGGTCCTTTGACCAGATGTACTCCGACATCAAGGGCATGGGCCTGCAGCCTGTCACCAGTGAGTATATTTATTTGTAAACCATCTAACGTAATCCATTACCAATCCTATAAAATGTATATGACAAAAACGGTCCGGGACCCAATCCACCCCGAACCGTTTTTGTCATATATCTTCTCGTTTTAGGGCGTTAAACTCATATAGAACATTTATTATATTCTATTGGTATAATTGTTGACGTTAGTATGAGATTCATGTATAGTTATATATATAAAATACTCTAATATTCAGGTGATAAATCGTGTTAAAAGTAGCTGCAATTACAAATCACGAATTGGCTTCGACGAACTACTGGGATCAGCTCGAGCAAATCGCCGCATCCGATGTAGATTTCATCGTCCTTCGTGAAAAAAACCTTTCTGAAGAAGAATACACGGACTATGCGAAACGGGCCCTGCGCCTGTGCAGCATCCATCAGAAGACGTGTATCCTCCAGCATTTCGGAAAGGCTGCTATCCGTCTTCATATTCCCCGTTTCCAGTGCTCTCTGCCTTATTTGGAAACCCATTCGTCCCTGCTCTATTACATGACGACCCTCGGCGTCTCCGTACACACCGTCGAAGAAGCCGTCAAAGCCGAACAGCTCGGCGCTACGTACCTCATGGCCAGCCACGTCTTCCCGACAGCCTGCAAGCCGTCGGATCCGCCTATCGGCGTCGACACGGTCGAAGCCATCTGCAAGGCCGTCAAGATTCCGGTCTATGCCTTAGGCGGCGTTACGCCGAAGACCATCTCTCAGCTCCAGGACGTCCCCATCAAAGGCGTCGCCCTCATGTCGGGCCTCATGACCTGCCCGGACGTACCGGGATATTTAAAAGAATTGCGTGCCTAAAGAGAAGGGATGACCGTAATGACCCAGGCTTATATCATCATCGATATGCAGAATGATTTCATCGACGGCGCCCTGGGAAGCGCTCAGGCTCAAGCCGTCGTCCCCCGCATCGAGGCCAAGATCGTGGCCAGCAAAAAGGATGCCGACCAGGAAACGGACCTGATTTTCACCCAGGACACCCACGACGAGGCCTACAGCGAAACCCAGGAAGGCCGGAAACTTCCCGTTCCACACTGCCTGAAAGACACGCGGGGCTGGCGCATCTGCAAACAGCTCCTGCCGTACACCATGTGGGCCACCATCCTGGAAAAGCCATCCTTTGGCTGTCCGGCCCTGGTCGATGAAGTACGCGACTACGACCGGCTGGTATTGATGGGCTTGTGCACGGACATCTGCGTCATCGCCAATGCCATGCTGCTCAAAGCCTTCTACCCGGAAAAGGAAATCATCGTCGACAGCACATGCTGTGCCGGTTCGACACCAGAAAACCACGAAAGAGCATTACAGGCCATGAAAGCCTGCCAAATCGATATTGTATAAAAAAAGGCTTGTCGCACGTGCGACAAGCCTTTTTCTGTAGGGGCGCCACGCGGGGCGCCCGCTCATGCCAATTGTTCACGGAATTCTTACATATATCTGGCGGGCTCGCCACGTGCGAGCCCCTACGAACCTGCAGCCTCTTAACTGATGATTCCCGTGATTTCGGCTTTGGTCTGGTTGTTGTTGATTTTCTTTTCATAGCCTTTCAGGACCAGGCAGCCGATGATGCCGCCTGCAATCATGCCGGCAAAGGCCGTCATTTCCGGTTTGACCTGCCATGATTCTCCCAGCAGGTAGCCTGCGACGCCACAGACGATGATGAGCAGCAAGGGGACGCCGAAGCAGATGATGCCCTTGACGCCCATGCCGGCGTCGGGGATGTTGAACTGTACATACTGTCCCTTTTTGGCCCCGATGGGGTTCACAGCATCGATGACGACATTGTCCGCGCACATGCTGTCGCTGCACGGCGAATATAGATTATTGCGGTTGGTCTGGATTTTGGCCAGGCCATTCGGGCAGACTTCTTCGACGACGCCCGTTCCAGTTCTCATAATAAAATACCTCTCTTTTCAGGACTAAAAGCCCAGATTTTCTCCGACCAGGATAACCTTGATGCGGCCCTGGGGCTTGCAGATACGCGTCCGGACGACTTGGGCACAGACGCTGTCCGGCCGGATGCAGTGGCCACACATGCCCGTCTTGGCACAAGGCGTACCGACACCGGGGAAGCGGCCGATATTCTGCGGCGACGCCACGGTGTGCGCCCGTTCGATGCCGGCTTCGACCGTCGGGACGACCTTGTTCATACCGACGATGGCGATGACCTGTTTCGGCCCGTAGCAAAGGGCGGCGACGCGGTTGCCGTTGCCATCGATGTTGATGAGCTGGCCGTCCTGGACGGCTGCGTTGGCCCCCATGAGGAAGGTGTCACAGAGCAGGGCCTTGCGCATCAGTTCGACCCGTTCTTCCGGCGTCTTGGCCGAATCGCGGTCGATGACCGGATTGTGTTCCAGTACATAAGGCCGCAGGCCGATTTCATTGATGGATACAGAGCCGCCCCAGGATACGACATCCGTTTCCGGGATATACGAGATGGCCTGTTTCAAGGCTTCTTCCTTCGTCGGACAGTATACGGCTTCAAAGCCGCGGGCTGCAAACTTCTTTGCCACTAAAGGCCCTTTAATATCATACATGCGGTGCATCATATCGCTTCTATCCATAGTAACTCCTCCTTTATTTAGCCAGCATCATTTCCGCTTTGGCTTCGGCAGCCGGCGTACCATCAGCGTGGGTAATCTTTCCTTTCATGATGAACAGACGGCCGCGGTGGACTTCCGGCCAGCCTTCGACCTTGACCGTTTCGCCGATGCGTATGGCACTGCGGAAACGGATTTCCAGCCGCGCCGTATAGGCTGGTTTACCGGCAATGCGGAACACATAATCTCCCATGACTTCATCCAGCAGCGTACTCGTCAGGCCGCCGTGCATGCGGTCACCATAACTTTCATGCTCTGCCTTGGGCGTAAAATAAGCCACGCAGTGATCGCCTTCCATCTTCATGTCCAGCTTCAGGCCAATCGGGTTATCGCGGCCACAGCCGAAACAATGATTCGTATCATAAGCAGTTTCCATCTAATCCCCCCCTCCGAATATTCTTCACACTACCTTTATTATACTATACTTGGCAAGCCTTTCGCTTATTTGAAACGAATTATCATATTAGTATTGACAATCACTTTCAAATAAATTATACTTACAGTATCAAAGCGAAAGGAGCGGCAACCGGATATGAACCTGGATTTCGTCTTAATAACCCACTGTTCACCGACTTTAGCGGGTCTCAAACAGGCATCCCTTCTCTGTCTACCCCGCTTGGACAGCGGCTGTACCTATGATGATATAATTGAAAAGTATAATCATAAATATAATGCAAAAGGCTTGTATTTCCGTATCTTGTACGCCTGTTCCAAACGCACTTTGCTGTATGTATACCGACCGGCCAGGGTCTGGGCCTACGTACAGCAGCGGGACATTTCATCATTTCTGCAGCAATTCGGCTATCAGGACTGCCAGGACATCTCTTCCCTGCTGGACCGTCTTGCCGAACGCTTTGCAGAAGATGGCTGTTTCCCTCATGAATCGGGCATTTTCCTCGGCTATCCCCTAGAGGACGTGTGCGGTTTCATCGCCAACAAGGGAAACCATGCCAAGCTTTGTGGCGAATGGAAGGTATACGGCGACGCCCACGCTGCCGCCCGTACTTTCCATCGCTATACGTGCTGCCGGCAAGACTATTTGAATCGCTTTGCCGTTGGGACAACATTAGACTCGCTCATTGTAGCATAAGGAGGATTTAATCATGGTAGAAATCGTTTATTGGAGTGGTACAGGTAATACAGAAGCAATGGCTAACGAAATCGAAGCAGCCGTCAAAGCTGCCGGTGCTGACGTAGAATCAGTCCGCTTTGAAGATACAAATGTCGATGATGTAGCTAGCAAAGACGTCATCTTGCTCGGCTGCCCGGCCATGGGTTCAGAAGAACTGGAAGACTCTGTCGTCGAACCGTTCTTCACCGATTTGGCTCCGAAATTGAAGGGCAAAAAAGTCGGCCTCTTTGGTTCTTACGGCTGGGGTTCCGGCGAATGGATGGACGCATGGAAACAGCGTACAGAAGATGCCGGTGCCACCGTCATTGGTACGGCCATCGTCAACGAAACACCGGACAACGCTCCTGAATGCAAAGAATTGGGCGAAGCCGCTGCCAAAGCATAAAAATCAGAAAACAACTTCACATTCATTCTCCTCTTAGTAAAAGGGCTTGTCGCACAACGACAAGCCCTTTTACGTAGCTAGTGGCTAGCCGTTAGTGGTTAGCGGATGGCTTTAAATTTTAACGCTAACTGCTAGCTGCTGACGGCTTAAAAGAGCTAGTGTTTCGACGATGAACTTGCGTTTACTTTTTGTCAAGTATATATGCGAAATAGGTACGGTTAGACGTAACTCTCATCCTTCTCATTTGCCTAGGGTATGTTAAAATAGGAACGTACTGTCTCATACTTATTTATTCCTATAGTAAAAGGAGGAATTTTATGAAAGACCAAGTCTTTTCCATCTTGCAGGCTGTCGGCCGCAGTTTCATGCTGCCTGTCGCCATCCTGCCGATTGCCGGCTTACTCCTCGGTATCGGGGCTTCTTTCACGAATGCTACGACCATCCAGACCTATGGATTGGAAAGCATCCTCGGAAACGGCACGATACTCCATTCACTGCTCACCATCATGAGCGATGCCGGCAACATCATTTTCGGTAACCTGCCCATCATCTTCGCCGTCGGCGTCGCCATCGGCATGGCCAAGCAGGAAAAGGAAGTCGCCGCCTTATCGGCGATGATCGCCTTTTTCGTCATGCACGCCTCGACCAACGCCGTCCTCAAACTGACTGGCAAGGTATTGGCCAATAACACCGTATCTCCCGATGTCCTGGAAGGTACGATTGCCAATGTCTGCGGCATCATGTCCCTCCAGGAAGGCGTCTTCGGCGGTATCATCGTCGGCATCGGCGTCGCCTACCTGCACAACCGCTATCATAAAATCGTACTGCCCAATGCCCTGTCCTTCTTCGGCGGGTCGCGCTTCATCCCTATCATTTCCACCGTCGTCTACATGTTCGTCGGCATTGCCATGTATTTCGTCTGGCCTGTCGTCCAGAGCGGCATCTTCGCCCTCGGCGGCCTGGTCACGGGTACGGGCTACATCGGCACCTTGATTTTCGGCATCATCAAGCGGGCCCTCATCCCCTTCGGCCTGCATCACGTCTTCTACCTGCCCTTCTGGCAGACCGGCGTCGGCGGTTCGATGATGATCGACGGCAACCTCGTCCAGGGCGGCCAGAACATCTTCTTCGCCCAGCTCGCTTCGCCTAACGTCACTCACTTCAGTGCTGATGCAACCCGATATTTCTCGGGCGAATTCATCTTCATGATCTTCGGTCTGCCCGGCGCCGCCCTGGCCATGTACCGCACGGCAAAACCGGAAAAACGCAAAGTCGCCGGCGGCCTGCTCTTATCGGCAGCCCTGACGTCCATGTTCACGGGCATCACGGAACCGATTGAATTCTCCTTCCTCTTCGTCGCACCGATGCTCTTCTACGTCCAGGTCGTCCTGGCCGGTGCCGCTTACATGATCGCCCACATGCTGAACATCGCCGTCGGCCTGACCTTCTCTGGCGGCCTGTTGGACCTGTTCATCTTCGGTATCCTGCAGGGTGAAGCCAAGACCAACTGGATGTACATCATCCCGGTCGGCATCATCTACTTCTTCCTCTACTACTTCATCTTCACGTTCCTCATCAAGAAGTTCGACCTCAAGACACCGGGCCGTGAAGACGACGATGTGGAAACGAAACTCTACACCAAAGCCGACGTCAAAGCCCGTGACGCCGCAGCCAAAGCCGGCGACGGCGAGGCTGCCACGGACGTCGTCAGCCAGGCCATCACCCGCGCCCTGGGCGGCACCAAGAACATCACTTCCGTCGACTGCTGCGCTACGCGCCTGCGCTGCTCCGTAGCCGATTCGGCCTTGGTCAACGATGCAGCTCTGAAAGCCACTGGCGCTGTAGGCGTCATCAAGAAAGGCCAGGGCGTCCAGGTCGTCTACGGCCCGCAAGTCGCCGTCATCAAGGCCAACCTGGAAAGCTATCTGGCAACCAACCCGGCAGACGGCCCTATCGAAGCCGTACCGGCAGCGGAAACGGTTCCGGCTGAAGAAGCGCCGAAAGCCCAGGAAACACAGACTGAACCGGAAACAGATGCTGAAAAGCATTACTTCAATTCGCCCTTCACCGGCAGCCTCCATCCCATTACGGAAGCCCCGGATGAAGCCTTTGCCGGCAAAATGACAGGCGACGGCTTCTTCGTCTATCCGACAGACGGCACGGTCTATGCGCCGGAAGACGGAACAGTCACCTTCGTCTTCGATACGAAACACGCCATCGGTATGACCACGGCAGACGGCGTAGAATACCTCCTGCACATCGGCATCGATACGGTCAAACTCGAAGGCAAAGGCTTCAATGTCTTCGTCGAAAACGGCCAGGAAGTCAAGAAAGGCGATAAACTGATGGAATTCGACGACGAATTCATCAAGGCCAACGCCCCATCTGACGCCTGCCTGTGCATCTTCACCGACCTCGAAGACGGTCAGGAAGTCCACCTGGCAGCCGACGGCAACGTAAAAGCCGGCGACCAGGCCGTCTGGTTCTAATGTGTAAAACCGCAGGCCGCAGGCAAGCCTCTCCTGATAGGAGAGGTGGCCCGCAGGGCCGGAGAGGTTGAACCCTTCAGTCAGCGGCGCTGCCTGCTCTCCTCATAAGAGAGCCAACGGGCGTGAGCCACGAGCCCTTACAAAAAAGGCGCTGTCGCGATGCGACAGCGCTTTTTTTAGCAGTTAGCGGCTAATGGCTCTCCCGGGATTCCCACATGGCCCGAGACGGGCCGCCCACGTGCGGCCCCTGCGACTAACCACTAGCCACTAATACAGTTTCTTGTAAATGCCGTACACCTTATCATAATCGAGGGGCACAAAGCTGTGCTTCATGAGACGCTGCTGATTTTCGATGACCGATTTAGCAAATTCCGGCAATTCTTCTTCTTTGACGCCGTATTCATGGAGCGCTTTCTTGGGCAGGATGACGTTGAGCAGTTTTTCCAGTTCTTCATAGACGTGTTCCGGTTCGCAGCCCAGGATGTCGGCGATGAAGCCGTTCAATTTCGCGATTTCACCGTCCGATTTGATGGACATGTAGCAGTTCATGACGCCTGTGAACATGGCGTAGTTCGATTCACCATGAGGTACATGATACTTTGCCCCCAGAGGATAGCTCATGGCATGGACAGCGGCGCAGCCAGGGACACTGAAAGCGATGCCGGCCCAGTTGCTGGCCAGGAGGAAAGCCTTCATAAGCGGGATGCGCGCTTCCGGACCATGGTCGCGGATCTGCAAATAGCCCTTGAGGATGAGTTCAATGGCGTTATAACTGAAAACGCGGAAGCTGGCGCTGGAATCCGGAGACAAGGCCGATTCGACAGCGTGGACGAGGGCATCGATGGAACTGGTCGCAAAGACCTTGAAAGGCAGGGTCTTCAAGAGCTGCGAAATGAGGACGGCTTTATCGGCATAGAGCGCATTGTCGGCAATGCCCTTCTTCGTGTTGCGGCTAACCAGGGCCATGACCGATACATTGGTGACTTCACTGCCCGTCCCGCACGTCGTCGGGATGAGGATGAGTTCCTTTTCCTTTTCCACAGGAATCTTGCCATCGAACAAATCGAGGACCGGGCTGACCTGCTTCAAGATGAACAACTTGCACAAGTCCATGACCGTGCCGCCGCCGATACCGATGATGCGCTTCACATCCTTGGGCATATCTTTATAAATGGCTTCTGCCATTTCATCAGACGGTTCACCCATACCATACTTTTCCTGGAACAAGACGTGGCACGTAAGGCCTAAATCCTTGAAATTCGGGTCGAAAATATACTGATTGGTAACAATCAGGTCATCGGCTCCGACCTGCAGGTCTTCCACAAATTCCCGGCACGTATCGTAAGAGTAAATCGTCGGTTTCAACTGTAATTCAATCATTTCATTAACTCCTTTCTAATGGGTAATGCACTCACCGCCTTTAGTGTAACAAAGATGGAAACAGTTTTGCAAGATACAGGATGCCCGTGATATAATAAACCTGTCCTGGGGGAGGATGGGTTCTGGTGTTCCCTCTGGTCTTCAAAACCAGCATGGGGAGTTAACAGCTTCTCAGGTGGGTTCGATTCCCACACTTTCCCGCCAGAAAACGAAAAAGGGCTGTCGCACGTGCGACAGCCCTTTTTTGAGTTTTAAGTTTGTAGTTTTTAGTTTGCAGCAAATGGTAAAAAATTTGAGCCAGCTTCTACAAACTGCTCCATACTACAAACTTTGCGTTATAAGCCAATTAGTGGTTCATCGATTTCTCATCTGTTTTTTCCGTCTTTTCCTCTATCTGCTTTGTTTCATCCGTATTGACGGCTTCCTTGAATTCACGGAGGCTCTTCCCCAAAGCCCGGCCGATGGTCGGCAGTTTCCCCGGTCCGAATACGACCAGGGCGATGACTAAAATGAGCAGTAATTCCGGTGCGCCTAAGCCAAACATGTCCTTCCTCCTATAATGCCATTACTTCTTCACATGCCTTCATGATACCCTTATCCGCAGAGGATGTCAATGAACGCGGGAGGAGAAGAGTTTTTTCAAGCCAAAGGATTTATCGACGCGGCACGGCGTCACTTCCAGGCACAACGGCTCAGAATGATAGACTTCGGCCCGTCCCAGATAGAGCTGGGACAAGAGGGGATTGAGAGAGTAGCAATACTGAATCTTGGAATACCGTCCACCATACCTGGGACAGATGCGGACTTCCTAAATTTTCTTATACTTCAATCTGTCAAATAGGAATCCGCATTCAGTGGCTGCCATGGCATTTCATGTATTTCAGGCTCATCGGCGTCTACGGCATCATCAACCAGTACGGCCTGAAAATGGTCGGCGGCCTGTTATCGGACAAACTCTTCCATTCGCCGACCAAATACCTGCGCATCGGTTATCTGATCACAGCCGTCGTCCTCATCGCCTTCACCTGGATGCCCTACCAGACCCTTCGGCATCTGGGCCGGCATCATCATCTCCCTGGCCATCAGTGCCTGCGTCTACAGCATGCGCGCCGTCTTCTTCGCCCCCATGGATGAAGTCGACGTCCCCCGCGAAATCACAGGCTCTGCCATGTCCATGGCCTCCTTCATCGGCTATCTGCCCGGCGCCTTCATGTACGCCGTCTACGGCTCCATCCTCGATAGCCATCAGGGCATCGACGGCTACCAAATCGTCTTCACCGTCATGACCGTCTTTGCCATCCTCGGCGCCCTGCTGAGCACCTATATCACGCACCGCATCAAAGCCGCCTATACGCTGGCAAAATAAACATATAGAAAAAAGCGCTACCGATAGACGGTTAGCCCTCAAAGATTATTTAAAGAAAAAATAACCGTTGCGTTGGGAGCGAGGCGGTTATTTTTCTTTATGTGAATACGGATTTCTAATCTGGGTGGAGGGTATAGCGCCCTCCGAAGAGGGATAACCGCCTACCGTTTTGGTAGCACCTATAAAAAGTATAACAAAACTATAATATATCGTCCATAAAAAAAATAGCGAGCTAAATAAACGCAAATAGCAAATAAAGAACAGGGACTACCGCACTTGCAGTAGTCCCTGTTCTCGAAGGAGGACAAATGTATATAAGTAACGGTCAGAATTTCTGACCGGCCTTATCTTTTTTCAACCATTCAATCAAAACTTCTTCTCGGGTCTTCTTGATATGATCCAATTCTTCCGGTTTCCACTGGTATAGACCAGTCCCTGTTTTTGCACCCAAGTTTCCTTCATCAACGCATTTTTTCATGACGGCAGAGCCTTCTTTGTCATCAGCCAAATCAGCATTCAAATAGGCCGAAATGTTGTAGAAAATATCAAGGCCTCCTAAATCAGCAGTTTCAAGCGGTCCTGTCACGCCTAACCGGCGGCCAATGCTGTATTTACAAATGAGATCAACCGCTTCGGCGGTCGCGATCCCCTCTTGTACACAATACAGTGCTTCACGAAGCAGGGCAAACTGTAACCGGTTTCCTACGAATCCTGGAGCTTCTTTCAAAAGAGCTACCGGTTTTTTCCCGATTTTTTCCATAAGCTGCCAAGTAATATCTACCGTTTCTTGGCTTGTCTTTTCACCCGGAACGACTTCAACCAAAGGAATAAGGTGAGGCGGGTTCCAAAAATGAGCAACGACGAAACGTTCTGGATGTTTGAGAACAGAGGCGACTTCTGTCGGCAAAAGGCCAGAAGAGTCCGTAGCAAAAATAACATCTGGACCAAGATATTTTTCCAATTCTCCATAAACATATTGCTTAACATCCATGTCTTCTGCTACTGATTCAAGGACAAAATCTGCATCCTTTGCAGCATCTTCAATAGATGTAACACCATGAATATGACTGAGCAATTCTTTTTCTTCTGCTTCGGTCAGCAAATCATTGGCTTTCATGACATCTAATGTAGCATGTATATTTCGCATAGCCCGAGCAATACTGGCATCTTTACGCCCAAACATATTTACTTCATAGCCATTCTGAGCAAAAGCAATCGCTGTGCCAAACCCCATCGTGCCACAACCTAAGTTACAAATCCGTTTAATGTCCTTCAACTGCTTCATACTTCTACCTTCTTTCTATCACGTATAATTTTAAATAGCAAAAGGAATCACCGTTAAACCGACAACCATGATGATGCCTAATACAATAAAGGCAACGAAACTATATCCTACAAAATCTTTGAACTCTAATCCGCAAACAGCCATAAACGGAACGGCAAAGAACGGTTGTACTAATGCCGTCAAGTCCCCGCCAAACATATAGGCAATGACGGTCTGCGCATCAGGAATCCCCAACGCCTGACCAGCCGGAATAAGGAAGGGCGCTTCAATGACCCACTTGCTGCCACCCGAAGGAATAAAGTAGCTGATAATCCCCGTCAAGATGGCTGCAATAGCAGGAAATGTTGTTTCATTACTAAAAGCAATAACCCAGGACGCAATGGTATCGACCAAGCCAGTGTATTTCATGATGCCATAAATACCCGCATAGAAGGGAAACTGTAAAATAACGCCCCAAGCGGCTGGCGTCGATGCTTTGACAGCCTGCAATAACGCAGCTGGCGAACCATAAAGCCAGATAATCAACGTCAAGAAAAGGAAATTCAAAACGTTAATATCCAAGGATTTCCCTAAAACAAAGAAGTGATACCCCAAGTAAACTAAAAACATACATCCGATAATATATGAGCACCATGGTGTATAAGTAACCCATTCACTCGGCGTCTTAATATCTTTTTTCTTAGGCATAACCGGTGTGGTAATATTAGCCAGCTCCGGATTCCATTGAGAAATAGAAATCATCTTGGTCTTGTCTTTTGGCTGGAGTACGAATCCAAATAAAACCAAAATAGCAATGACCGAGAGGATGGTTAAAATCAAATTGTACGGATGAAAGATTGTCATGGAAATAGGAATGACACCTATTTCTTTAACCATAAAATGATCCGCTGTAGCCACCAATAACGGAGCCGACCCCGAAAGTCCCATATGCCAGATAAAGAACGGCGTCCATGCGGCACCGCATAAATAGCGATAATCAATAAGAATATGTTTCTGTTCTGCCTGAACTGCCAAGTTCTTACAAATAAGGGCCGCAAAAACTAACCCGAAGCCCCAATTCAAATAGAAGCCAATAGCTGACAACAAAACAACATAAATGTAAACAGCCGTGGGAGAATTCGGTTTACTGCATACCGATGAAATGAGGCGTGTGCAAACTGGGGTTGTAGCTAAAGCATAACCAGTGATAACGATCAATGACATCTGCATAGAAAATGCCAACAATGTCCAGAATCCATTTCCCCAAGCGATGACCGTATCCAAGGGACCTGATGAAGTAAATAGCAATGCTAAAATAAAGGCGACAATAGTTAATACAAGGGCAATAACATATGAATCAGGAACCCATTTTTGGGCAAAATCCGTAAAGTAATCGGTAAATTGTTTCTTTTCCTTAGCCATAGTGTTATCTCCTTTCTTTATATGATTTATTTGTGATTAATTTCACATTTCAAAGGGGAATAGAAGCCTCCGAACTATGCAAAAGGGCGGTTTTTCCAGAATCCGAAGGCTTTTATTCATGAAAACAGGTTTTATCTTTGAGCTTTTAAATAGGAACCAATTTGATACTGCAGGCGTGTGAAACCTGCTGAAACATTAACGTTTCATGACTCTTGCTTTGCCATCTGTGACCAATTTATCATTTTGATTGGTGACAGTGGTGCGGAAAATAATCCGATGTTTCTTATCATCTTTTTCAATACATTCGACAGTCGCGGTCAGCGTATCCCCGTATAAAACAGGCGCTAAAAAACTGAGTTCCTGATTCATATAAATCGTATCGATTCCAGGAAGTTCTGTTCCCAATACTGCCGAAATAAGACCAGCTGAAATCATACCATGTGCAATTCGTTGTTTAAACAGCGAGTTTTTCGCAAATTCTGCATTTACATGGACCGGATTGAAGTCCCCAGTCACGCCTGCAAAGGCATACACATCATATTCAGAGATTGTCTTCGATAAAGACGCCTTATCCCCTACATGGATGTCTTCATAACGTACATTTCTGGCCATACTACCACCTCCTTAAATAGCAACAACTATATCTGTAAGCCCATTGGCTTATCTTCAAAAATCCGTCTGTCCATCAATTTAACAGCATTGATGATTGGTTTAAATTCCATATGTGCCAATATATCTTTTTCCATGTCAATCCCAGGAGCAATTTCAATCAATTCCATCCCATCCGGAGTCAGTTTAAAAACAGCACGTTCCGTAACATAGAGTACAGGCTGTCCTACCGAGTTTGCATAATCGCCACTGAAAGTAATCTGTTCAACCTGTTTGAGGAACTTCTTGTTTCGGCCTTCCTGTGTAATGATCAACTTACCATCCTGAACGGTTTCTTTAAGTCCACCAGCTGTAAATGTACCGCAATAAATCACTTTTTTTGAGTTTTGCGTAATATTTATGAATCCACCACATCCGGCAACACGACCTTTGAACTTACTGACATTGATATTCCCATGTTCATCAGCTTCAGCCAACCCTAAGATAGCTAAGTCAACACCGCCGCCATCATAGAAGTCGAATTGATACGGCTGGTCAAGGATTGCTTCCGCATTGGTAGCAGCACCAAAGCTCAAGCCGCCTGCGGGAATACCTCCAATTGTACCCGCTTCGGTTGTCAATACCATACTGTTGGCACCTTCTTCTGAAGCAACAGCAGAAACACCTTCAGGCATCCCAATGCCCAAATTAACAACAGCATTGGGAATCAATTCCATGGCACAACGACGAGCAATGACTTTCCGATTTGTCAACGGCATAGCCGTAAGTGAATCGACGGGCACTTTCAAGTCGCCATTAAAGGCAGGATTAAATTCATAATCCCAAGTCATAAAATGATCTGGAATATCTCCCTCAACAACATAATCAACGATAACGCCTGGAATTTTAATATCTTTCGGATCTAAGGTCCCTTGAATTGCCACTTGTTTTACTTGAGCAATGACAATCCCGCCACAAGCATGCGCCGCTTCTGCAATGGCTAATGCTTCGCCAGTACCAATTTCACCTTCCATTGAGATATTACCATTTTGATCCGCAGTCGTACCACGAATAATGCCTACGTTAATAGTCTGCGGTTTATACCAAAGCCATTCTTCATCATTCATCTTTATAACTTCAACAATATCTTCTGTCGTTCCTTCATTTAACTTTCCGCCTTCTAAACGCGGATCAACAAAAGTTCGTAGACCAACTTTTGTAACAGTCCCTGGACGACGGCCAGCAATATCACGGAACCACTGAGAAAGTGTACCTTGCGGAAGATTGTAGGCAAGCACTTTATTTTCATTAATCAAATTGCCTAAGCGCGGAGTCAAATTAAAATGCCCGCCAATAATACATCTAAGAAGACCTTCTTCCGCTAAGTGATTTAAACCGCGTTCACCACCATCACCTTGACCAGCGGCAAAAACAACCGTTAAATTTTTAGGGGCCCCACTTTCTTTGTACGTGGTCTGTATCTCTTTAAGTACTGTTTCCGGTACGAGTCCCCCAACAAAGCCACTTGTAGCTATAACGGCACCATTTTCAATATGTTTCACCGCTTCTTTTGCTGTGACAAACTTTGCCATAATAACATCTCCTATCTGTTTTATACTTTGATTCTAAAAGCACTGCTTTTAGTGAAGCCCTGTGAGTGAATAGATAGTGATAATTACAAAGACTGCAAAAGTCTTCAATAATGTAATAGCAAAAATATTCTTATACGAACTGCGATGTGTCAAACCACAAACAGCCAGCAACGTAATGACTGCACCATTATGCGGCAGCGTATCAAGACCGCCAGATGCCATAGATGCAACACGATGCAGGATTTCCGGTCCCATTCCAATAGAAGTAGCCCAAGCCATCCATTCCTGAGACATCAACTCCAAAGCAATGGCCATACCGCCGGAAGCTGAGCCGGTAATCCCCGCTAATGTCGTTACACTAATAGCTTCAGATACCAGCGGCGTCCCGCCAATATGAATATTAATCAGCGCATGTGCTACATGCTGGAAACCAGGGAGTTGCGAAATAACATTCCCGTAACCAACTTCCGACGCCGTGTTCATAATAGCTAAAAGTGAGCCAATGGCACCGGCATTGAGAATTTTCGTCAAGCGATCAATCGATTTGATTTCGCCCTTGCCAATAATCAAAGCCAGGAAAATCCCTGCTACCAATGCAATAATCAACGACCAGATACTCGCAACGTTTTTAACATGAGCTACTACAAGAGGCACGCCTTTCATCGACTGGAACGGTTCAAGAATGGCTGGATGCCAAACAACATATTCCGTAATGAGGAAGTTAATGACTAATACAGCTAACAACGGGACACATGCCAGTTTCCAAGATACCAAGGTTGCATCCGGATTGTCTTCAGGTTCATTGATGGTATGGTTGCCATATCCTTCCCCTTTGGCAATCGCCTTTTTCAGACAATGGTTAAGATAAACAAAGCCACCACCGTAAATGATACAGGCACCGATAATCCCAGCTAAAGGCGCCGAATACAAGGTTGTCCCAAAATAGGCTGTCGGAATAATGTTCTGAATCTGAGGAGTCCCAGGCAGGCAGTCCATCGTCGCCGTAAAAGCGCCTAAAGCGATAATGCCCGGAAGTAAGCGTTTCGGGTAGTTAGCTTCTTTAAAAAGAGCTGCTGCGAAAGGATAAACAGCAAAGACGACGACGAAAAGGCTGACACCACCATATGTTAAAAGAGAAGCTGCCATAACAATAGAGATAATGGCTTTATGAGGTTCTTTACCTAAACCGGTAATGATAGCACGCGCAATGCTTCGCGCTAAGCCAGTATCTTCCATAACTTTGCCAAAAATGGCACCTAACAAGAAAATAGGGAAAAAGGATTTAATATAGGTAACTGCCTTGCCCATAAACAACTCGGTGTAGGAAGGCATGATGGCCAGCCCCGACAACGTTGCTGCTAATAAGGCCATAATCGGAGCCATCATAATAACGGAAAATCCACGATAAGCAAAAGCAATCAATCCCAGTAAACTGAGGATAATAATGATTACACCAAAGTCCATACGTATCACTCCTTTTGGGCGTAGATATAACATTTTGTTGTTGCTCAATAGTAAGAATATATAAGGTGATTCATCGTGCCCTTATTATTTTTACCAATAAGCACAGAAGGGGGTAAAGCGTCATACAATCCAAAACATTGATTCCGTTCGTCACACGTGTAAATAACTGAAGTTCATTTTTCGGATGTTTTTCTTGCCTTCATGGTATCATCTCATCCATGCTTTTGTAAAATACATCGATTTCATTAAGGTAATGAATAAATTTCACGTATCCGTCAAAAAAAGGACTGTCTAACTGACAGTCCTTATTGTAGGCTAATTTAAAAATCAAATATGAAACTTTGCATTTTGTATCAAGTCTAAAAATAATTTCATCGGCGTACTTAAAAATTTTTCTTTATGATACGCTGCCAAAGGAATCCAAGGGAACGATGGATTGCATAAATGTAACATTTTCACTTTTTTACTGCAAAACTTCTGGATAATCGGCTTTGGCAAAATGGTTATGCTTTCCCCATCAGATACAGCTTCTACTAATAAGTCCCATTGTGCACTTTCAAGACCAACATGAGGTATAAATCCTGCCTCTTTGCAGCAATCGATAATCCGATAATAGAGCATAAAGGATTTATCAAGGACAAGGAACCTTTCATTTTTTAATTGTGAAAATGAAATGGTATCATAATTAGCTAAATGATGATGTGGAGAAACGACGCAAACAGCTTCCGATTCCATAATGGGAACTTTATTGAATTCTGGATTATCAAAAGGTTCGATAATAATGCCTATATCAACGGCTCCTGACTGTGCCAGGGAAAAAGCAGTCTGTGCGCCAATCTCCATAACCCGTAAATTGATTTCCGGATACATTTGACTGTATTGATGTAGTAACGAATGAATAACGGTAATCGTGACCGGCGGAATCCCTAACGTGAGTTTTCCGCGATGGCTATGTAATAATGTAGCCAGGACTTCCGTTTCTGATTGATAATTTGATACAATTTTAACAGCACTATTGTAAAAAATCTCCCCTGCTGAAGTCAGCTTAAATTTCCGGGCTTTGCGATCAATCAACTCCGTATTATAGGCTTGTTCTAAACTTTTTATAGCCTTGCTGATAGTAGACTGACTAATAAATAGCGATTCAGCCGCCTTGGTAATGCTATTTTCTCGAACAGCTTCTATAAAATATGCAAAATGGTTGATATTCATGATATCCCCCTTTTCTATAGTACCATCACAAATAGTTTTTCTCTTTGTATTAATATTATATATTGATACATATCAAACCGCTATCACTTTTACCCCCCCCCTGTATATTTTTAGTCATATTATACATGAATTATATTCATTTATATTTTTGTACTAAAGGCTGCCATTAATTGACAGCCTTACACCTACTTCACCAGTTCTTTTTCCATAGTTTGAAAGGCCGGCACATAGTAGCGAATAATACGCCGAACTTTTTCCTCCACTGGTTCACAACAATCGGGATGATATCGATCCTTAAGCATCGACAGCCAAGTAGATTCACTAACAAATAAATATCGTTCATAAGCATCTAAAAGTAATTCTTTCGGTGTCAGGGAAATAGCAAGGTCAGGATCTTTATTTTCAAGGCATTCCCGAAATACCTGTTGGCCTAAATCAAATTCGTCCATAAACCAGTGAACAATCCCATGTAATACAAAGACATTCGACAAATCTTCTTTTTTCAGACCAGAAAAATCCTTCAACCCTTGGGAAAATAATTCAAACGTTTTCATATTATCACCACCTTTTTATCTTTTTCTTTTCTATAATATTATCGTATAAAATAAATACACAAAGTGCAAAAGAGTTAAATTCATTCTAGTCATCGCTTTTATTCATTAATTTTATATTAAACTGAAAAAAGGACTCGAATCCTTGACAGGATTATTTGATACATGAAATACTATTTATTGATGTTCGAATTTATCATAATGGGGGAATTTTTTCATGTATGTAAAACCAAAAACGTTATCCATATTGCTAGCAGCCACATTTGCCGCTTCCATGGCCTGGGGAACGGCTCCAAAAAATGTTTCCCAGACCTTCGCTACAAAAGCGGAAGCGTCGGTAAAGGCGCCGCTTCAGGCGAAAGCGCCGGCTTATACAGGAAAGGCATTACAGAACACTCGCAACGGCATGGTTCAGGGATATGTACAAAATCAGGCTCTAATCTGGAAAGGAATTCCGTACGGGCAGGCAGAACGCTGGAAAGCTCCGACAGACGTCAAGGCCTGGAATGGCATCTTCGATGCGACGAAACCGGGACCTGTTGCCATTCAGGGAGCCATGGGCAAAACAAAAGGCAGTGAAGACTGCCTGAATCTCGATATTTTCCATCCTAATACAAAAGAAAAAAATCTGCCCGTCCTGTTCTTTATCCATGGTGGTAATAATCAGAGCGGTGCTGCTGACCAAGTGAACTGGCAGAAGTTTGCTGAAAGGGAACACGTCGTCGCCATCAGTATCAATCACCGTCTGGGTGCACTGGGCTTTAATCCCCTACCAGCATTAAAGCATGGTACGGCTGAAGAAAATTCTGGTAACTTTGCTGTATTGGATTTTGTGAGAGGCTTGGACTGGACGAAAGAAAATATTGCCAGCTTCGGCGGAAATGCTAACAATATTACGATTGCAGGCTTTTCTTCCGGTGGACGTGACGTCATGGCATTGCTTATTTCTCCTATAGCAAAAGGGAAATTCCAGAAAGCGATTTCCTTCAGTGGCGGTATGACTACTTCTGATACGTCCTGGGCTCAGCAGATTTTCGCCCAGCATTTTGCTTCTCTCGTCGTTACAGACGGCATCAAAAAGAGCGACATAGATGCCGCCAAATGGCTGTTGCAGGATACACCGGAGGTCCGTGATTATTTACAGAATCTATCCGCCGACCGTATTGCCGCTGCATTTGGTCATGCTGGTATCCGCATGAGTGCCTTCCCTCATCTCTATAATGATGGCATCGTATTAGAAAAAGATGCTTTTGCTACGAAAAATTACAATCAAGTACCGCTCATCATGACGACTGGTACAGATGAATTCTCCCTATATACGCGAACTGATAGTTACTTTTCTCCATCCGTCAAAGACGGCTCAATCTTTACGGATCCGGAAAAGCATAAAGAATTCGCTTTTGCTAAGACATATGGCAGCCGTCTGTATGAGCTATTCAATGCCGAAGAATCAGCTGTCACCATGTTCAACCACTATGGCAAAGCACCTATTTATACGATGAAAATTGCCTGTGGAAATAATCCAAAGCTCGTCGGTGAAAAAACGGCCTTTACGTCCGGCTCTATCCACGGCATCTGGATTCCTTTTGCTACCGGCATCCCAACAGCTACGACAGCAGGCTATCCGGCAGGTTCTTTCGACAATCCCGGCGCGCTGGCACTGACGGCACAAATACAGGATTATCTGGGTAATTTCATGCGTACAGGGAATCCTAATGGCAAGGGCCTTGTAACATGGAAGAAATGGACCAGCGCAACAAAGGGACCGAGCCAGTTATATGTCAATTCCGATGGGACAAAAGTAAATATCCATCAAGAATACGGCCGCACGACCTATCAGTCTATCCTTGACGAAATAGTCAGGGATACGTCTATAACCGAGAATGCAAAAGAAGAACTCATCAAGCACGTTCTCAGTGGCCGCTGGTTCAGCAAAGGACTTGACACATTCTTCCATAACAATTAAGAAATCATCACTTACATACAATCAAAAAATCCTGCACTCATAAACCATTGGAATTGTGAGTGCAGAATTTTTAATAGACTTAGTGCAGACTTGGATAAACTGGCTTCATCAATTTCCAAGGCAACGTAAAAAGTTTAAATTTCATATTTTTGCATATAGAACAAGGACTGTACAAGATTACGTACGACAAGCCCCTTTTTCTCCAAATATACAAATCTAGCGGGTTTTGCTACAATAGAATCAATCTGTAATTCTAACTCAATCGACTCTTCCCTATTATTGGATGTACCATTCTTATTTTCAGGAGGATCAGCATGGATTATTTAAATGATATGTTTTCTTTGAAAGGCAATGTCGCCCTTGTTACGGGCGGTTCTTATGGCATCGGGTTTGCTATCGCCAAATCCTTAGCCCGCGCCGGTGCCGTCATTGCCTTCAACTGCCGCAGCCAGGAACACTTGGACCAGGCTATGAAGGATTATAAAAGAGAGGGCATCGACGCACACGGCTATATTTGCGATGTCACTGATGAAATTCATGTGCAGCAATTAGTCAGCGAAATAGAAAAGACGTTAGGAACCATCGACATTCTCGTCAACAACGCCGGTATCATCAAACGCATTCCCATGTGCGACATGACGACGGAAGAGTTTCGCCAAGTCGTCGATATCGACTTAGTCGGCCCGTTTATCGTATCCAAAGCGGTCATCCCCGGTATGATAAAAAAAGGCCACGGCAAAATCATCAATATCTGCTCTATGATGAGCGAATTAGGCCGTGAAACCGTATCGGCTTACGCTGCAGCTAAGGGCGGACTGAAAATGCTGACCCGCAATATCTGCTCTGAATTCGGAGGAGCGAATATCCAGTGTAATGGCATTGGTCCTGGCTACATCGCAACGCCTCAGACAGCTCCGCTGCGCGAAAAACAGCCTGATGGCTCCCGTCATCCCTTTGACCAGTTCATTGTCTCCAAGACGCCGGCTGGTCGCTGGGGCACAACAGAAGACCTCGAAGGGCCGGCTGTGGTAGTGTCAAGATTCTTTCGCAAATTCATTTCATCCGCCAGTAAATATCGTAATCAGATATATGGATTTTCCTCGT
>NZ_JBBMEU010000014.1:0-38559 GCF_040096415.1 Megasphaera intestinihominis | reverse complement strand
GACGAGCAGTCAGCGGCGGCCTTCGGCAGGCGGAACCAGTAGGTCCCCTTGGCGTGGTCGGCTTCACGGATGCCGTATTGTTCCAGCGCCTTGTCAGAGACGAGCCAGCGCCCCTGGTCTTCGACGATTTCCAGGTCTTTGATGGCTTCATCAGGGATAGGATTGGCTACGGTAGATACACTGAAGGCCGGGTCCGACGCCTTGGCGCTGTCCGCAGCCGGCCCATTGGCCCAGGAAACAGCACTCAGGGACAGACAGATCAAGGCGGCCAGACAGGACGTCCGCATAACATGGTTGTATTTCATCGTCATTTGCTCCTCACGGGGATTGGAAAAAAGTCCTCAATCCTGTATAATTCTATGGTAACCGTGAACCTTTTCATGTTCCGTTCACATTGTTTCATTATACCACAACAAAGGGGTGTTTTATATTGCATCAATATCTATTTTTTATCGGTTCCTTCCCGATCCGGGCCTATGGGCTGTTATTCATGCTGGGTATCGTTTCTGCCGGCATTACGGCTTACTATATCATGAAACGCGACGGCCGGGGCTGGCACGTCCACATCTTTGACTTCACCATGTACTGCGGCCTGTCGGGCATCGTCGGCGGCCGTCTATGGGACGTCTTCTTCTTCGACTGGGCCTATTATCACAACCATCTGACGGAAATCCCCTACGTCTGGCAGGGCGGCATGGCTATCCAGGGCGGCCTGCTCTTCGGCGCCGTAGCCGGCATCCTGTACACGAAGTACCATCACATCGACACCTGGGCCTTTGCCGACCTCCTGGCACCGTCCATCATCCTGGGCCAATCCATCGGGCGCATGGCCAACCTCATGAACGGCGACGCCTTCGGCCATCCCACAGGCGGTGACTTCGGCATCGTCTATCCCGACACGACCCTGGCCTATCACACGTATGGCAATCAGCCCTTGTGGCCGGCCGAAGTCTGGGAAGGTCAGATCGACGTCCTGGTCTTCGTCGCGCTGCTCCTCTACAGCTGCTTCCCCCACAAGAAGGGCCAGGTATTTTGCCTGTACGTCATGCTCTACGCCGTCGAACGCTTCTTCCTGGAATTCCTCCGTGGCGACTACGTCAACCTGACGCTGGGCCTGAAATCGGCCCAGATGACCAGCATCATCGCCTTCGCCATCGCCCTCATCGCCTTCATCCTCATCCAGTGGAAAGGCAGCGTGGATGAAAAAGTCAGTGGCTAGTGGTTCGTGGCTCGCAGCCTGCAGGCCGCAAGCACCGCATGGGCCGTCCTAAAAGCCTTTCCAGCCCGTCAGGGGCCGACCCACGGAAGGCGCAGGACGGTTGCTGGAACGGACAGCAGAGGCTGGCGGCCCGCCTGAATCTCTGTACACGAAAAAGAGGCTGTTGCATTAAGCAAAAACATGTGCTTAATGCAACAGCCTCTTTTGATTTATGGGATTCCCACAAGCGGGACGCCCTCTGGGCGTCCCCTACGAGCCGCTAGCAGCTAACTACTAGCGGCTACTTTTCTTCCCGTTCCAGGGCATCTTTCAGGGTATGCCATGCCAGGACGGCGCATTTGACGCGGGCCGGCATGTTGGAGATATTCTTCAGGGCGATGGCGTCTTCCAGTTCTTCCAACTGGTCATCGTCGGTGACTTCCCGTTTGATCATATCCAGGAAGAGGTCGACCAGGCGCAGGGCTTCTTTGACGGTCTTGCCTTTGATGAGGTCGATCATGATGTCCGCTGAAGCCTGGCTGATGGCACAGCCGTGGCCCGTATAGGCAGCGTCTTTGATGACGCCGTCCTGGATGTCGGCCTGGAGGGTGATGTCGTCACCGCAGCTCGGGTTGTGGCCGTGTTCGCTGAGGTTGGCATCTTCCAGGGGATGTTTATTTTCCTGACACTGATTGTGTTCCAAGATGATGTCGGAATACAATTCGTTCATATTTTCCATGACTTTCTATCTCCTTAATCTTTAAAGCCCATCTGTTTGCGGACGAGGGGCAGTTTTTCCAGGAAGTAGTCGACTTCTTCCAGGGTATTGTAGATATAGAAGCTGGCGCGGTTCGAGGCTTCTACGCCCAAGTGAGCGCCTAAAGGCTGTGCACAGTGGTGGCCCGAACGGATGGCGATGCCGAAGCTGTCCAGAATGGTCGCTGCGTCATGGGGATGGACGCCGTCGATGGTGAAGGTAATGACGCCGGTTTTTTCAGCCGGGTCGGTACTGCCGATGATGTGGATATGAGGGATTTTCTTCATCCCTTCCAGGCAGTGGCGGGTCAGTTCTTCTTCATGGGCTTCGATGTTGTCCATGCCCAGGTCTTGCAAATAGTCGATGGCAGCGTGCAGAGCAACGGCACCTTCGACGTTCTGGGAACCGGCTTCGAATTTGAAGGGCAGTTCGTTAAAGGTCGTCGACTGTTCCTTGACATATTCGATCATGTCGCCGCCGAGGAGGAACGGTTCCATGCCTTCCAGGATGGCTTTCTTGCCGTAAAGGACGCCCGTGCTGGCAGAACCGCACATCTTGTGGCCCGAGAAGGCGAAGAAGTCGCAGTCCATATCCTGGACGTCGGTCTTCATGTGCGGTGTCGACTGAGCACCGTCGACGATGGCGATGGCTCCGACGGAATGGGCTTTGGCGACGATTTCCTTGACCGGGCGCTTCATGCCGAAGACGTTGCTGACAGCGGCAAAGGCGACGATTTTCGTCTTGTCGTCGATTTTAGCCAGGTCTTCTTCTGTGAAGTGGCCTTCTTCGTCGAGGTACATATAATCGAGTACGGCGCCGGTCTTCTGGCAGACGCGCTGCCACGTGACCAGGTCGGAATGGTGTTCCGAAATGGGGATGACGATCTTGTCGCCTTTCTCCAGGCGCGGTTCTGCATAGCTGCGAGCTACGAGGTTCAGCGCTTCCGTCGTATTGCGGACGAAGATGACTTCTTCCGTCGAAGCGGCGTTGATGAATTTGCGGACTGCTTCGCGGGCTTCGTCGTACAATTCACCGGCTTCGATGCTGAGGACGTGGGCACCGCGATGGGGATTGCCGTTGTGGTGTTCCAAGAGGTCTACGATGGCGTGGATGACCTGGTACGGTTTCTGCGTCGTCGCAGCGTTATCAAAGTAAACGATCTGATGTCTATTATGGGCTTTAGTCAAGATGGGGAAATCTTTGCGTACATTTAGCATGGCAATCACCTTTCTTGCGGCAGAACTGCATCTTTTCGCGTACAGCCTGGAGCGCTTTATTTTCTAAATCTTTATCACCCAGGGCGTCGATGACCGGGCGGATATTCGATTCGACGATGATTAGCTGGGCGCCGGTTTCATTAAAGCCGCGGCTCATGAGGTAGAAGAGCTTGTCCTTATCGATCTGGCCGGCACTGGAAGCATGGTTCCCGACGACGTCGTCTTCTTTGCAGAGGAGGAGCGGTACGGAAATGGAATGGACCTTCGGGCTGAGCAGGATGCACGTATCCGATTCGGAACCGACGGCTTTCTTGCCGCCGCGGAGGAAGTCGATAGTACCGCGGAAGAACTTCTTCGACGTATCGAGGAGGGCGCCTGTCGTCAAGATGTCCGTATTGGTCTTGACGCCCTGTGTGGGAACCCAGTAAGAGAAGTCGACGACCTGGTCGTCATGGCCGAGGTACATGGCCTGGCTGTTGAAATTGCTTTCATCGTGCATGAGGTCTGTCTTGTAATAGACGATGGCTGCCTTGCCGCCCAGTTCGGCACTGACGTAGTCGATCGTACTTTCTTTGCCGGCATCGCCGTAGCGGTGTTCGACGTGGCGGACGTTTTCGCCGTTGAGCTGGACCTTGCTGACTTTGACGTGAGCCCCTTCGCCGGTCTTGACGTAAGTGAGGAAGTTGACTGAGCCGTCATCGGCACTGCCGTCAAATTCCAGGTAGACCGTCAAATCGCTGTGGGCAGCGGCTTCGATTTTGAGCTGAGCCGTGAGCTGAGGCATCGCTTCGCTGAGGCTGTATTTCAAATGGACCGACCCTTTCTGGTTTTCGCCGACGCTGACGGCGCAGCCAGAATTGGCCTGGTTCAGTGCTTTTTGGAGTTCTTCCGCATTGGAACCCTGGAAATCGCCGAGGCCCGGCATCTGATTGCCTTCATAGAAGGTCACCGCTGCGTCGCCGTCGTGGCGTTCTTCCGGCGTATAAGCCGGAGCAGCCTGGGCTTTCAAGGGGTCCAATTCCAGGTGATTGACCTTCATCCAGCGGAAGGTCGGGCGCGGGAGTTGGTTGTACTGGATTTTTTCTGTCTTTACTGCCATGATGTTCCTCCTCCCCTATTTCAACGAACCTTTGAGTTCGAGATTGATCAGGTTATTCATTTCGACGGCATATTCCAAAGGCAGTGCCTTGGATACCGGTTCGACGAAGCCCCGGACGAGCATAGCCCGCGCTTCATCTTCGCTGAGGCCGCGGCTCATGAGGTAGAAGATAGCTTCGTCGGAAATACGGCCGATAGAAGCTTCGTGGCCGAGGTCGATGTTGTCGTTCTTGACGACGATAGCCGGGATCGTATCGGACTGCGACTGTTCGTCGAGCATGAGCGATTCGCAGCTGACGTTGGCCTTGGCGCCGTCAGCCGGCGGGTTGATGACGACACTGCCGCGATAGATGCAGACGCCGCCGCTCTTGCTAATGGATTTAGAATTGATGTTGCTCGTCGTGTTCGGTGCGTTGTGGACGACTTTCGAACCCGTATCGAGGTACTGGCCCTTGCCGGCAAAGGTGACGCCTGTGAATTCGCAGTGTGCGCCTTCGCCCTGGAGAATACTCATGGGGTAGAGGCACGACGTATGGGAACCGAAGGAGCCCGTGACCCAGTTGATGGTGCCGTTCTTGCCGACGATGGCCCGCTTTGTATTGAGGTTGTACATGTTCTTAGACCAGTTTTCGATGGTCGAATAGGTCAGGGATGCATCGTCGCCGATGAACAATTCGACGCAGCCTGCGTGGAGGTTGGCGACATTGTATTTCGGAGCCGAACAGCCTTCGATGAAGTGGACTTTCGCTCCCTTTTCGACGATGATCATCGTGTGTTCAAACTGGCCTGCGCCCGGCGCATTGAGGCGGAAATAACTCTGCAGCGGGATGGAGACGTCGACACCGGCCGGGACGTAGACGAAGGAGCCACCGGACCAGACAGCACCGTGCAGGGCGGCGAACTTGTGGTCCGTCGGCGGGACGAGCTTCATGAAATGAGCCTTGACGATGTCTTCATATTTTTCCAGGGCCGTATCGAAGTCGGTATAGACGACGCCCTGCTGGACCAGTTCGTCCTGGATGCTGTGGTAGACGACTTCCGAGTCGTACTGGGCACCGACGCCGGCGAGGGACGTCTTTTCGGCTTCCGGGATACCCAGGCGGTCGAAGG
This sequence comes from Megasphaera intestinihominis, assembly GCF_040096415.1. NCBI lineage: Bacteria > Bacillati > Bacillota > Negativicutes > Veillonellales > Veillonellaceae > Megasphaera > Megasphaera intestinihominis. The sequence goes on along the minus strand of NZ_JBBMEU010000014.1, from coordinate 33,179 downwards.
TGTCTTTGATGTCATCGGGGACGTCGTTCCAGTCAGCTTTCATCTGAGCGTTCGGGCGGACATAAGTGACGATGTTGTCCATGTCGAGTTCGCTGATGTCCGGGCCCCAGTCGGGATATTCCATGTGGTTGAAGATATCCAGCGATTTGAGGCGGAAATCGAGCATCCACTTCGGTTCGTGTTTCTTTTCCGAAATTTCACGGACGATGTCTTCCGTCAGGCCGGCATCGGTCTTATAGGAATAGGTAAAATCTTTCTTAAAGTTATACATGTTGCCGAAGTCGGCGAAGGTATCGATCTTCTGGCGTTCTTCAGCGATTTTTTCTTCTTTCTGTTCGACCAGTTTTTCTTTTTCCTGATCGACCAGCTTTTCTTTATTATCAGCCATAGCTGTACCTCCTACTATCCTTTGTATGCGTCGTAGCCGTTGGCTTCAATAGCCTGGATGAGCGATGCATCGCCGGTCTTGACGATCTTGCCGTCGATGAGGATGTGGACGAAATCCGGTTTCAAGTGCTGCAAGATTTCACTGTGGTGGGTAATGACCAGGATGGAATTGTTTTCATTGTGGTACTTGGATACCGTGTCCGATACGATGCGGACGGCATCGACGTCGAGGCCCGAGTCGATTTCGTCGAGCATGGTCAGTTTCGGTTCGAGCATGCACATCTGGAGGATTTCCGTCTTTTTCCGTTCGCCGCCGGAGAAGCCGTCATTGACATAGCGTTCAGCATAAGACTTATCCATCTTCAGCTGTTCCATCTGGGCGTGGAGCTTCTTACGGAAAGGCATGATGCGCTGCTGCTGACCCGATACGGTGCTCTTGGCGTTGCGGATGAAGTTTTCAACGGAAATGCCCTGGACGGCGATAGGCTGCTGGAAGGCCATGAAGATACCTGCTTTGGCGCGTTCATTGACGGGAGCTTCCGTAATATCTTTGCCTTCAAAGAAGATCTTGCCGGCTGTGACGACGTATTTCGGGTTGCCCATGATGGCATTGAACAGCGTCGATTTGCCGGCGCCGTTGGAACCCATGATGACATGTGTTTCGCCTGTGTTGATCGTCAGGTCGAGGCCTTTGAGGATTTCTTTGCCTTCGACAGCGATGTGCAAGCCTTCTACTCTTAATAATTCACTCATCAGTATCACTCCTACATAAGTTATACGTTTCACCTCTCCCCTGCACAGCAGGACAGAGCGCGAATTTTTGTATTGATAAAGTGCACCATTTAGATACACTTACTGGACTGTTCTTAATGTACTCTATAAACGCCACAAAGTCAACCTATTTAGTAGCGTTTCTGGTTATTTTTTATCAAATTTATTATGCATCCACCGGGCCCGGGCCTTGCTATGCATCCATACCTGCATGACACAGACGGCGACAGCTGCCGCCAGCAGGCCTAGAAGACCTGCCGACGGGCCGTCGACGACGATGGCATAGAGTAAATAGGCATAGACGACGATCCATAAGAAGACCTTGAGCTTCATGAGCTTGGTCAGCTTATTCACAGGCGCCGCATCCTTCACAATTTTCTTCCGGGTCCCCGAAGAGGCGGGCTTTCTGGCCGCGCATAGCCAGGACGGCCTGAATGTACATGGCACATTCGATGCGCTTCTTCTGGATCTTGCAGCTCAGTTCATACGGCGTCTGGATGTTGCCGCCGTACTTGATGTTATTGGCATGGCAGCCGCCGCTGCAGAAGAACTTGGCCCAGCAGTCGCAGCAGATGGGCTTGTTGAGGACGTGCATGTCGCGGAAGAGCGGCGGCAGTTCCGTATTGGTCACGCCGTCATAGACGTTGCCGATGACATAGTCGTCCTGGCCGACGAACTGATGACAGGGATAGATGTCGCCGTTGGGGACGACGCACATGTATTCATGGCCGGCACCACAGCCGCGCAGGCGCTTGGCGATGCAGGGACCGCGATAGAGGTCCATGATGAAGTGGTAATAAATGAAGGGCCGGCCTTCATCCATGCGTTTCAGGTAGAAATCGGCCAGGCGGTCGTATTCTTCATAAATGCGGGGCAAGTCATCATCGGTGATGGCATAGGACAAGTCGTCGCCGACGACGGGTTCCATGGACAGGCCTTCAAAGCCGAGGTCAGCCATGTGTTCTACGTCTTTGGTGAAATCGAGATTGTATTTTGTATACGTCCCGCGGACGTAATATTCTTCACCGTTGCGGTGTTTCGCCGCATAGACCTGATTGTCGGCACAGGTCTTGTACGAGCCGTGACCGCCGGCATCGGGACGCATGCGGTCGTGTACTTCCGGACGACCGTCGAGGCTCAGGATGAGGCTGATGTGATTATCCGTCAAATACTTGACCTTGGCCGGGTCGAGGAGCATGCCGTTCGTCGTCAGGGACAGCTTGAATACTTTATCGTGGATCTTTTCCTGTTCCCGGATGTACTCGATGGTCTGCTTGACGACGCCGAAGTTCATCAGCGGTTCGCCGCCGAAGAAGTCGATTTCGCAGTGCTGGCGTTTGCCTTCGGTGCTCTTGATGAGCAGGTCGACAGCGTGTTTGGCTACGTCGAAGCTCATGAGTTCCCGCTTGTGCGTATCGTAATCGCCCTGGGAGGCAAAGCAGTATTGACAGCGCAGGTTGCAATCGTGGGCAATGTTCAGGCAGAGCGATTTGATGACCGGTTCTTCTTCGGCGACGACCTTGAAGTTTTCCGTCATCGGTGCAAAGAGCATTTCCTTTTCGATGAGCTCATCCAGTTCGCCCAGGGTTTCGTCCAAATCCTTTTTATCATACGTCCCGGCAAAGGCCTGATAGACAGCGTCTTTATTGGTACCGTCATAGACGTCGAGGACATCGTAGGTCATCTTGTCGATGACGTTGATGATGCCGCTGTTGACGTCGAGGAGCATGTACGTCCCGTTCTGACAGTATTTATGAATCATTGGTTTAATTTCAGCCATGAATAATGTTTCCTCCATACAAAAAGAAGGGGGTGCCGCGTGAGCGACGCCCCTTTTCCTTCACGTAACTTATTTTGTGCAGATCTGATTGCCAACAGTGCAAGAAGTTTTGCAAGCGGACTGGCAGGACGTCTGGCATTCGCTGCAGCCAGCGTGCTGTGCCGTCTTCTGGATCGATTCTGTGTTGATTGTAATGATGTGTTTTGCCATGATATTCACCTCGCTATCAATGATTATTCCTTATTTTACCACATTCTCGGTGATTCTACAATATGACAGGATTACAAGAGTTTGAAGCCTTCAAAGAAGAAATTCTTGCCCATGCTGATGACGATGGACCGTTCATCGAATACGTCATTGGTATCGAAGAATACGTCGAAGCCTTTCTTATAAGTAGCATAAATCGAAGTGATGCGACTTAAATAACTGCGGATTTCCTCGGCTGTCACTTCCGGTTCGCCGTCAGAGCGCCATTTCTTGTTCTTGAAATTCGCAATCAGCGGCGCATGAGCGATGACACGGGAGCGGTGCGCCAAAACCCAGTTCCAAACTTTTTCACCGTACTGCTGTGCTTCCTCTTCATGACCTTCTTCGAGGCCATCGAGGGTAAACAGGACAGGTCGGCCTTCGTACATGATTTCATCCATGTAACTGCCTTTGACATATTTTAAATTCACAGAAGCACCCCCTGCAAAATCATGTGAAACATGACGAACATTTATGTCTAACAGTAATCATTGTATCGTGCTTCCGGGATATTGTCAATAAAAAGGTCCCGTCGCATAGCGACAGGACCTTTTTGAGTGGTTAGCAGCTAGTGGCTAGTGGTTAGCAGCCGGTTAAAAATTTGAAACCATCTGCTACAAACTACAAACTCTATACTACAAACTAATTAATCCATTTTTACGAAAGCGTCTTTATCAGCGCCGCAGGTCGGACATACCCAATCTGCCGGGAGATCAGCGAATTTCGTGCCTGCTGCTACGCCGTTGTCTGCGTCGCCTTCAGCTTCGTCATAAATATAACCGCAAATGCTGCATTCGTACTTATCCATGTGTTTTTCCTCCTGAATTAACATATTAACGAATAATTCTTACTAATGATTTTGACACGCTTATAATATCATACTGGCCTAAAAAAAGCAAGATTATTTTATGACTTATTTTGCCTGTCTGCCCATATTGATATCGATGATGCCCGACGAATACGGTGCTACCTCATACTGGCCAAAGACGAAGTGGATATTGCGGCTCTTGTCGAGATAGAAATTCTTCGGGTCTTCTGTCAGGCCGTTGAAGTACGTCGACAGGACGTGGCCGCTCAGGGTCAGTTTATTGGTGATTTTCTTGAGGGTGAAATACTTTTCATCGCCCGGTTTAACCAGGTCACGCCAGTTGGTGATGCGCTTGCCCGTCACCATATCGAAGACGACGCCGGTCTTCCAGCTGGTCGGATGGGCAGCCCTGTCGAAATAGAGATAGCCTTCATCGAGGAAGGACAAATATTTGCCGTCGTTCAAGGTGACGGTGTAGGTCTTCTCTTCCGTCAATTTGACGCCTTTATTGCCCTGCTGGTCGAAAAAGGTCTTGGCCTGCTGCTGTTCATCGGCAAAATACTGGGCTATCAGCTGGGCAGCTCCGGCATTTTCCGTCATCGTGATGGACGGGTATTGGATACTGAGGACACTGCCATCGCTATGGGTATACACGGCTTTGGGCGCATCCTGGATGACGGCCGGCGAAGCGGCCATGGCGGCGGCCCCCATGAGCCAGGCGCCGCATAAAACGGTGAGGACTTTCTTTTTCATCATCATAATCCCTCCTCTTTCATTTCTTTCTATTATATCATATCTATTGGGTCAATTTCCTCTTTTCATCCGTCCCCAGGCGAAAGAAATAATAGACATTTTCCGCAGCCTGGCGGTTCATGCCCGGCACGGCAGCCAGTTCGTCGATGGAAGCGGCCTTCATGTCGGCCAGCGTCTTGAAAGCCGTCCACAAGGCCTTGCGCCGCTTGGCCCCGATGCCTTCGACGTGGTCCAGGATGGATACGAGGCTGCGCTTGCCCCGCAGGTGACGGTGATAGGTAATGGCAAAGCGGTGGGCTTCGTCGCGGATGGCCTGCAGCAGCTGGAGTTCCGGCGTGTGATGGCTGAGGATGATGGAATCGCTGCGGCCTTCGACGAAGACTTCTTCGATGCGCTTGGCCAGACTGATGACCGGCGCTTCGCAGCCAGCCTGGCGGATGACCGGCAGGGCCGCATGGAGCTGGCCTTTGCCGCCGTCGATGATGATCAGGTCCGGCACGGGCCAATCCTTTTCGCCATAGCGCCGTTCCATGATTTCCGCCATGGACTTAAAGTCATCAGGCTTGCCCTGGACGGTCTTCAGTTTGAAGCGGCGATACTCTTTCTTAGCCGGCTGACCGTGCTCGAAGACGACCATCGAGGCCACGGTCTCTATCCCCTGGGTATGGGAAATATCGAAGCACTCCATGCGCTCCGGCAGGCAGGGCAGATTGAGGATGCGCGCCAGGCCTTCGACGGCACCGGTCGTCTTGTCTACGTCGTGCTGCCATTGCAGGCGTTTCTGTTCCAACAGGCCGGCTGCATTTTCGGAAGCCATGTCCAGGAGCTGTTTCTTCGGCCCCCGCTGGGGAATGACGACGGTCACTTTCCTGCCCTTCTGCTGGCTCAGGCGGCGTTCGCATCCGTCCAGGTCTTCCAGGGCCGGCACGACGATTTCTGACGGGATGAAGGTCCCGTCGCTATAATACTGGTCGACGACGGCTTCCATCAGAGACGGCACGTCGTCATCGCTGCTGTTGTCCAGGGAAAAGGTCTCCCGTCCCATGAGCTTGCCCATGCGGACCGTATAAATCTGGACGCACGTCTGTCCAGCCTGGCGGGCCAGGCCGATGACGTCCATATCGCCGCCAGCCGTATTGACGATGTTCTGCTGTTCCTGGATGACTGCAATGGCCTTGATCTGGTCGCGGTACATGGCGGCCTTCTCGAATTCCATGGCTTCCGCAGCGTCTTCCATCTTCTGCTGCAGCGACCGGGAAATGCCGCTGTCCCGGCCTTCGAGGATATTCAGGGCCTGTCGGACCCGGGCCCCGTAGTCGGCTTTGGTAATATAGTGGACGCACGGCGCATCACAGTGGTGCAAGTGATATTGCAGGCACGGCCGGTCTGTCGGCATGGTCCGGCACGAGCGGATATGATAGGCCCGCTGCATGAGTTTCAGGACACGGTGGACTGCCGTCGAGTCGGCAAAGGGTCCGAAATAGCGGGCGCCGTCGCGGCTGACGCGGCGGGTCATGAAGATGCGCGGATAATCTTCCTGGACAGTGACCTTGATATAAGGATAGGTCTTGTCGTCGCGGAGCATGATATTGTAATGGGGATGGTATTTCTTGATGAGCGTATTTTCCAGGATGAGGGCTTCCATTTCCGTGGCGACGACGATGGTTTCCAAATCGGCGGCATGACTGACCATGGCCGCTACTTTCGGCGCCCTGTTGGCATCGTGGCGGACGTAACTGGTCACGCGGTTGCGCAGGTTGACGGCTTTGCCGACGTAAATGATCTTGCCCTTTTCATCCTTCCAGAGATAGACGCCGGGCTGGGTCGGCAGGTTGCGGACTTTTTCCCGGACGGCCTCGCTGACGGCCATGGCTTATACCCCCTTCTTGCCGGCCATGAGGGCCTTGGTCCGTTCCAGGACGGGCTTGAGGAACTGACCCGTATAGGATTCCGGTACCTGGCAGATTTCTTCGGGCGTCCCCATGGCGACGACCGTACCGCCGCCGGCACCGCCTTCGGGACCGAGGTCGATGAGGTAGTCTGCCGTCTTGATGACGTCCAGGTTGTGTTCGATGACGACGACCGTATCGCCGCCGTCGACGAGCATCTGCAAGACGTCCATGAGCTTGTGGATATCCGCCGTATGCAGGCCCGTCGTCGGTTCGTCGAGGATATACAGGGTCCGGCCGGTACTGCGCTTGGACAATTCCGTCGCCAGCTTGACCCGCTGGGCTTCGCCGCCGGACAGGGTCGTCGCCGGCTGGCCCAGGCGGATATAGCCCAGGCCGACTTGCTGCAGCGTCTTCAGCTTATTGACGATGCGCGGTATGTTTTCAAAGAACTGGCAGGCGTCGTCGACGGTCATGTTGAGGACGTCGGAAATATTCTTGCCCTTGTATTTGACTTCCAGCGTTTCCCGGTTATAGCGGGCGCCGTGGCAGACTTCACAGGGGACGTAGACGTCCGGCAGGAAGTTCATTTCGATGCGGATGATGCCGTCGCCTTTGCAGGCTTCGCAGCGGCCGCCTTTGATGTTGAAGCTGAAGCGGCCGGCCTTGTAGCCCCGGACCTTGGCTTCTGCCGTCTGGCTGTAGAGCTGGCGGATGGAGTCGAAGACGCCCGTATACGTCGCCGGATTGGACCGCGGCGTCCGGCCGATAGGCGACTGGTCGATGTTGATGATCTTGTCGATGTATTCAACGCCTTTCAGGGCCTTGAACCTGCCCGGCCGGTGCGGCGTGCCGTAGACGGCTTCGGCCATACCCTTGTAGAGGATTTCATTGACCAGCGTCGACTTGCCCGAGCCGGACACGCCGGTGACGACGGTCAGGGTCCCGATGGGGATGGAGACGTTTATATGTTTTAAATTGTGCTCAGCTGCGCCGATGATTTCCAAAAAGGTGCCATTCCCCTGGCGCCGTTCTTGCGGAACGGGGATATACTTGGTCCCCTTCAGATACTGGCCCGTCAAAGACTGAGGGCAGGCCATGATGTCATCGGCCGTGCCTTGGGCGACGATAGTGCCGCCGTGTTCCCCTGCTTCCGGTCCGATATCGACGATATAATCGGCAGCACGCATGGTGTCTTCATCGTGTTCGACGACAATGAGCGTATTGCCCAGGTCGCGCAGGCGCTTGAGGGCTTCCAGGAGCTTGTCGTTGTCCCGCTGGTGCAGGCCGATGGATGGTTCGTCCAGGATATAGAGGACGCCGACCAGGCCCGACCCGATCTGGGTGGCCAGGCGGATACGCTGGGCTTCGCCGCCGGACAGGGTGCCCGCCGTCCGCGACAATGTCAGGTAGTCCAGGCCGACGGTCTGCAAGAAGTTCAGGCGGGCCTTGATTTCCTTGAAGATCTGCTTGCCAATGAGCTGCTGTTTTTCCGTCAATTTCAAGTTATCGAAGAAGGGAATCATGTCGCTGACGGGCAAATCCGTCAATTCGGCGATGTTCAGGCCGCCGATCTTGATGGCCAGCGCTTCGTGGCGCAGGCGTGCACCGTGGCACGTCGAGCAGGGCTTGACAGTCATGAACTGGCCGAACTGGTCGCGCATCATGTCCGACGAGGCTTCGCGGTAGCGGCGGCGGACCATGGGCAGGATGCCTTCAAAGGCCGTGGCGAACTGCTTCACTTCGCCGCGCAGGTTCTCGTATTCAAAGACGCACGTATCGTCTGAGCCGTTCATGAGTTTTTCCTGCAATTCTTCCGGCAAGTCATCGTAGCAGTTATCCAAGGTAAAGCCGTAAGGCCGCAGCAGGCCGCCGAGCTGGCGCATGAACCACGAATCGGGGTTGCTGCTGAGGGCCGCTACGGCGCCGTCGGCAAAGGATTTCTTGTGGTCCGGCAGGACCAGATGCGCGTCGACTTCCATGGTGCTGCCAATGCCTGAGCAGGCCGGGCAGGCGCCGAAGGGGCTGTTGAAGGAAAAGAGGTGGGATTCGATTTCCGGCAGGCTGACATGGCAGTCCGGGCAGGCGAAGTGCTGGCTGAAGGTCAGGACCTCTTTCGTCGCCATGCGGAAAATATGGACGATGCCATCGGCCAATTTAGCCGCCGTTTCCAGGGAATCCGTCAGGCGCGTCAAGATACTGTTCTTGATGACCAGGCGGTCGATGATGACGTCGATAGTGTGCTTTTTATTTTTATCCAGGGGGATATCGTCGGACAAGAGATAAACTTCGCCGTCGACGCGGACGCGGACATAGCCGTCTTTGACCAGCCGGGCCAGGAGCTTCTGATGAGTCCCCTTTCGCCCGTCGACGACAGGCGCCATGACCATGACCTTCTCGCCTTCGCCGAGGGCCATGACGGCATCGGCCATCTGCTCGATGGTCTGCTGACGGATGGGCTTGCCGCATTTCGGGCAGTAGGCCTCGCCGACACGGGCGTAGAGCAGACGCAGGTAATCGTAGATTTCCGTGACCGTCCCTACTGTCGACCGGGGATTGCGGCTCGTCGTCTTCTGGTCGATGGAAATGGCCGGCGACAAGCCTTCGATGTAATCGACGTCGGGCTTATCCATCTGGCCCAGGAACTGCCGGGCATAGGCCGACAACGATTCGACATAGCGGCGCTGGCCTTCGGCATAAATCGTATCAAAAGCCAGGGACGACTTGCCCGAGCCGGACAGACCCGTAAAGACGACGAGCTTGTCCCGGGGGATCTTGACGTCGATATTCTTTAAATTGTGCTGACGTGCACCTTTGATGACAATATATTTATCTTGCACTTCGTGCCTCCCGTTATCATAACGTTCATCGTTTGTCGTTCATCGTTCGTCGTGATGGGCTAAAATTTAAAACCTGCTTCGAGGAACGACCCACGAACTACGAACTACGTTTACTTCTTCTTCGCATCAGGCCGCTTTATCTTGCGGCGGTAGCGGCGCTTGGGCATGTCTTCGCCCTGCATGTCTTTAGGCAGGGTATCATCGTGGCTCATATCGGCCAGCTGCTGGCGCAATTGGCCCAGGCGGTCGCGCAGTTCGGCGGCTTTTTCAAATTCCAGGTTCTTCGACGCCTCTTTCATCTGCAAAGTCATGGTCTTGATGACTTTGTTCAGGGCCTCACGGGTCATCTTGCCGCCTTTCCTTCCCTTCTGGCTGCCATAGGCCGCTTCCGTTTCGGCGACTTTCGTCAGTTCGATGAGGTCGACGACGTCTTTTTTGACCGATTTCGGCGTAATGTGATGTTTTTTATTATATGCATCCTGGATTTCCCGGCGCCGCTGCGTTTCTTCCATAGCCTTGGCCATGGAGTCGGTAATCTTGTCGGCATACATGATGACCTGTCCATGGACGTTTCGCGCCGCCCGGCCCATGGTCTGGATAAGCGACGTTTCTGAACGCAGGAAGCCTTCTTTATCGGCATCGAGAATGGCTACCAGCGAGACTTCCGGCATATCCAGGCCTTCGCGCAGGAGGTTGATGCCGACCAGGACGTCGAAGACGCCGGCCCGCAGGTCGCGGATGATGTCGGCCCGTTCGATGGTGGCGATATCCGAATGGAGATAGCGCACGCGGACGCCCATTTCCTTCAGGTAATCCGTCAGGTCTTCAGCCATCTTCTTGGTCAGCGTCGTCACCAGGACGCGTTCGTCCTTTTCCGTGCGCTTGCGGATTTCACCCAATAGGTCATCCATCTGGCCGGCAATGGGACGGACTTCCACTTTCGGATCCAACAGGCCCGTCGGCCTGATGATCTGCTGGGCCAGATTGGTCTGGACTTCCATTTCATAAGAGCCAGGCGTAGCGCTGACGTAGACAATCTGGTTGATGCGTTCGACGAATTCCTCAAATTTCAACGGCCTGTTATCCAAAGCCGACGGCAGGCGGAAGCCGTATTCGATGAGGTTTTCCTTGCGCGACCGGTCGCCGGCGTACATAGCCCGCAGCTGCGGCAGGGTGACATGCGATTCGTCGACGAGGATGAGGAAGTCATCGGGGAAATAGTCGAGGAGCGTATACGGCGCCTGACCGGGCTTGCGGCCGGCCAGGTGGCGCGAATAATTTTCGATGCCTGAGCAGTAGCCCATTTCTTCCATCATTTCCATGTCATAGCGCGTGCGCTGTTCCAGCCGCTGAGCTTCCAGCAAATGGCCGCCGTCTTTCAGCACTTTCAGCCGTTCGTCCAATTCCTGGCGGATCGTCCCCAGGGCCCGTTCCATCTTGTCCCTGGTCGTGACATAATGGCTGGCCGGATAAATGGCGACGTGCTTGCGCTCGGCAATGACTTCGCCTGTCAGGACGTCGACTTCCGTGAGCCTGTCGATTTCATCGCCGAACATTTCGATGCGGATGATGGAGTTATCGAAGGCCGCCGGAAAGACTTCGATTGTATCGCCGTGGACGCGAAAGGTCCCGCGTTCGAGGTTCATGTCGTTGCGGCTGTACTGGATATCGACGAGCTTGTGCAGTATTTCTTCCTGCGGCTTTTCCTGCCCCAGTCGCAGGGATACGACGAGTTCACTGTAGTCTTCCGGGTCGCCTAAGCCGTAGATACAGGAAACGGAAGCGACGATGATGACATCGCGCCGTTCAAAGAGGCTCATCGTCGCCGAGTGGCGCAATTTATCGATTTCATCGTTGATGGACGCGTCTTTCTCGATGTACGTATCTGTCGAGGCGATATAGGCTTCGGGCTGATAGAAGTCGTAATAACTGACGAAATAACCGACTTCGTTATCGGGAAAGAATGACTTGAATTCACTGCACAGCTGGGCAGCCAGGGTCTTATTGTGGGCAATGACCAGGGTCGGTTTCTGGACGGCTTCGATGAGCTTGGCCATAGTGAAGGTCTTGCCCGTCCCGGTAGCCCCGACGAGGACCTGGGCCCATTGGCCGGAACGGATGCCGTCTGCCAGAGAGGCGATGGCCTCGGGCTGGTCGCCCATAGGTTCATAAGGGGCGACGACGTGGAAAGGGTGGGATGTATCGTAATCTTTATTGTAATGGGACATATCCATAAGCGTTACCTCTTTTTCGGCCCTTTCTTCCAATTCTTATACAAAGACCAGGGCCAGAGAACCGTAACCAGGACGGTGAAGGCAAAGCCTGCGTCCGACCAGTTGCGGGTGAATAAGATAAAATAGGACCAGGCCAGGGCGGAAAAGCCGACGAGGTACAAGACCCAGGTTCTCCGGTCCAGACCGTGAGCGGGTCCTTTCTTCTTTTTCGGCTGTGCCGTTGCGGCTGTCCCTTCCGGAACGGCTGCAGTATTCCTGGCTTTTTTGCGCCGATTCTTGCGTGACATAATAATCCCCCTTATTTATTGACGATTTTCCCGATATTCTTCAATTCAATGGACAAGGTCCCATCGGGGTTGTTGATGAATTGGATGAAGTCGGTATTTTCGATATATTCCGACGGAAAAGTGATCTCGATGCCCGTATCGGTCTTGATTTTATGGCTGCGGCCGGCCTTCTGGGCATATTCCTTTTCGATGGCTACGGCTTCAGGCAGTTTCGCTTCTTTGACTTGTTCTTCAAATTCCCGCTGCAGGACCGGCGAATCGCCGAAGACGTCGCTGCCCAGGTCCTGCGGCGAGAAGGAATCAGCCGTTTCGGCATTTTCCACCAGATAGGTCTTGGCTTTGGATAAGGCTTCGACCGTGCTGGCGCCGTGTTCTTCCGCTACTTTTTCGGCAATCTTGCTGACGACCTTCACGGCTTCCTTGCTGGAAATGACCGACGTGCACTGCAGGAGCTTGTCCGGCAGGAGGTAGACGTCTTCACCGTCCATTTTCCGCTTCTTGTCGACGAAATGGATAGAAAAATCGTTCAGGCGGATGAGGGCATAGGCCTCGGCTTTCTGCGCCGTCCCGGGCAGGATGGCGTAATGTTTGATGAGCTTGTTGTAGACCGTCCCTTCGTCGTCGAGGATCTGATGGGTATAGGCCGTCTTGTTGTCCAGCATGAGGATGCCCAGGTTGCGGACATCGTCGTCATCCTGGAAGTCGATGACCAGGAGGTCTGTCGATTCCGGTTCATCACAATGGGACACGAGCTGGTAGAGCTCGCGGGCGATCTGGGACGCCAAATCGTCGAAAGTCAGGGTCCCGTCGACGAGGGCCTGCAATTTCATCTGAAAGGCGCTGGTCGCATAGAAGACGCCCGTCTTCTGGGCGGCATCGCCGATGATGCGGTTCAGCCGCTTGCTGACGTATTCGTAGACGACATCGCTGCTGAAATCGAGGTCCTTCTGGGATACAATGCAGACGTTGGTATTGAAATCAAAAATATGGAGTACAGCTGTATTGATCATCATAATGGGCATTCATCCTTTACGCTTGTTTTCGTAATTCAAAGACACTGGCCTCGCGGGAACAGAGGACGCGGAAAGGCAGCCAGTGGCCTGTGCCGCGGTTGACATAGCCCCGGCAGTCCCCTTTCTGGAACATGCCGCGGAGGTACTTGAAGCCCAGGGCCGTGACCAAGGGCGCAATGGGCGCGAACTGGGCGCCGTGCGTATGGCCGCACAAAGTCAGGGGGATGTGATGGGCAAAGCCTTCGTCGATAAAGGCCGAATGATGGGCCAGCATGACGACAAAGGCATCTTCCGGAACCTTAGCCAGCGTTTCCCGGACATACTGTTCCCGTTCTTTGGCAAAGGCTTCATCACCCTTGGCAAAGCTGTAATCAGTGGCGGCGATATAAAAAGACCGGCCGTCGCGGCCATTGCAGCCCCTCAGGCCCTGGCCGCAGCCGCGGCTGGCCTGGAAGGTGGAATTGCGCAGTACCCGGACCGGCGTGTCATCGAGCATGGCTGTAATCGCATCGAAACTGCGGTAATACTCGTGATTGCCATAGCAGAAGTCGATGCCGTCAGGGAAGCGGCTGGCATTGGCTTTGAGGATGGCCTGGGCCTTGGGCAGCAGGGCCAGTTCATCGATGAGGTCGCCTGTGATTTCCAGGCGGTTCACGCCCTGTGCCGCTACGGCATCGAGGGCTTCCTGCAATCGCCGGGGACTGAAAAAGAGCCCCATGTGCAGGTCAGAGAGCTGGCCGATTTTATAGCCGTCGAGATAATCGGGCAGGTTCTTGTATTTCAAGACATGGTAGGTCGTATCCAAATCGCGTTCGCCCAAGAGATTGCCCGCTCCGCTGGTGGCGAAAGCCGCCACGGGGATCAGCGCCGCCAGGCCTTTGAGGAAAGACCGGCGCGTCACGCCCAACGAGCGCCGTTGACGCCGACGCCCTCTCCGGCGGCGCCGGGGCCGGCAGAAAAAGCGGGCTATGGCGACGACGACCAGGCAGGGAAAGGCCAAGAGACAGGCCAGCAGCCAGATCAGGCCGGCCATGGCCTTGCCGTCATAGAGACCTTCCCAGCCCGACGCGATGAGGCCGGGAAAGAGGTCTTCATAATGGTAGAGACCGGCTGCCGATAAGACGGCCAGCAGCAACGTCCCCAGGAGCAGCAGCCAGCGATGACCCGTGCGGACGACATAATCCCATAACAGCGCCGCGACGACGCAGATACAGGATGTAATGACCATGAAGTTAATAAAGAAAAGACCTTTCATCAATTATACCATGGCAGTGATCTTGCCGTGCGGTCCGGCCCAGGGCAAGGACGCGTAGTCCTTGCAGTCGATCCACTGCCAATCCTCCTCTTCTCCGATTTTCCCCTGGGTGATGCAGCCTTCATAGACCGTCATCTGCCAGGTCTTATGCGAAAAGACGCTCTTCAGGGAGCCTACAGGCTGGTCATCGGCAGCCAGGGTCAGTCCTTTTTGCGCCAAGAGCTGACGGACTGCAGCGATGCCCTCTTTCCCCTTCCCCAGGGCATTGGGAAATTCCCACATCGACGCCAAGAGGCCCTTGGGCGGACGGCGGTGGACGAGCCACTGGTCCCCATGGCGGACGACAACGACGGTAATTTCTTCGACAGGCGATTTCTTCTTGACCAGCCGGATGGGCAGATCACATTCTTTCCCAGCCCGGTGAGCCAGGCAGAGCCCTTGCAAAGGACAGTCCGGACAGCGGGGATGCTTGGGGATACAGACCATGGCCCCTAAGTCCATGAGGGCTTCGTTAAAGGTCCCTGGCGCTTCGTCGGGAAGCTGTTCTTCTACGAGAGCCGTGATTTTCTTCTTGCCCGGCGTCGACAAGATATTCTCTTCAATATCGTAAAGGCGGGCAAAGATGCGCAGGACGTTGCCGTCGACAGCGGCTTCCTTCTGACCGTAAGCCAGGCTTAAAATGGCGCCGGCTGTGTAATCGCCAACGCCTTTCAGTGACTGTACGTCTTTTTTATTTTCCGGCACATGGCCGCCGTATTTGACCTGTACTTCCTGGACCGCTTCATGGAGGTTGCGGGCCCGCGAGTAATACCCCAAGCCCTGCCACTGCCGCAGGACTTCATCCTGGGAAGCCGCCGCCAGGGCGGGAATGGTCGGGAAATGGTCCATCCAGCCGTCATAATAGGGACGGACGGTTTCGACTTTCGTCTGCTGCAGCATGATTTCCGACACCCAGACCTTATACGGATCCCGCGGCGATTCGTCGCGCCAGGGCAGATCCCGGCCATGGGCGGCAAACCAGTCGAGGAGCAACGGGCTCCAATGTTCTTTCTTTATATCCATATAAATAAGCCTCTTTCTTTCTACACTATTATCTACTAGTATAGAAATCAAGAGGCTTTTTGTCAAACACGCGTTCTCTCAAGTTTCATCACGTTTCCGAACGGATGCCGTCGCGGAGATGCAGGTCCTCTTTCTTAGGCTGCACGGCTTTACGTCCTTTCTGATACTTTTCATACTGCTGCAACATTTTCCATTGGCGGAAATTGGCTGCCATAATCCTTTCCATTCGCCATACATACATAAGGAGGCCCCCTCTCAAGATACGATATGATTAAAAACAGAAAAGACAACGACATCATTCATGACATCGTTGTCTTTTCTTTGTCTTCATTATACTGCTATTTTATCTCTTGTCAAGGGACTAATGTATTTCAGCAAGATAGTTTATAGTGCAGAGTTTGTAGGCTAGCACCTAACAGCTAACAGCTAACCGCTAGCTGCTGGCCGTGTACCAGGCGGGCCGCCTACGAGCTCCTATATCCGATGCAAATGTTTCAGGGATAAATCCAGGATGGGCGCGGAATGGGTCAAGGCGCCGCTAGAAATGTAATCGACGCCGATATCGGCCAGGGCGGCGATATTTTCTTTGGTCACGTTGCCGGAACATTCCGTTTCAGCCCGGCCGGCGATGATGGCTACGGCTTCTTTCATCATGTCGTGGCTCATGTTATCCAGCATGATGATGTCCGCCCCGGCTTCGACGGCTTCGCGGACCATGTCCAGCGTTTCCGTTTCGACTTCGATCTTGCGGACGAAAGGCGCATAGGCTTTGGCCATGGCAATAGCCTTGGCCACGCCGCCGGCAGCACTGATGTGGTTGTCCTTGAGGAGGACGCCGTCTGATAAGTTGTAGCGATGGTTCTTGCCGCCGCCGACGGTGACGGCATATTTTTCAAAGACCCGCATGTTCGGCGTCGTCTTGCGCGTATCGACGAGGGTCATCCCCGTCCCTTCCAGCAGGGATACGACCTGATGGGTATAGGTCGCAATGCCGCTCATGCGCTGCAAATAGTTCAGTCCTACCCGTTCGGCCGACAAGATGGCCCGCATACTGCCGACGACTTTGGCCAGTTTCTGTCCCTTGTGGACTTCATCACCATCTTTGACGAAGAACTCGAACCAGACCTTATCGTCCAGCAGGGTAAAGGGCCGGGCAAAGACGTCGAGGCCGGCGATGATACCGTCCTGTTTGCACAGGAGTTCCGCTTCACCCTGGCAGTCTTCCGGCAAAATGGCATTGGTCGTCACGTCTTCACCGGTGATGTCTTCCTGCAGGGCCTGCAGGATCAAGGGGTCAGCCTGCAATTTCATGGTTACGCTGTTCATCACATTCACGCTCCCTTTCCATTTCACCTAAGACGTGGCAGCGGTACTCTTCAGCCAGTGTATCTTCATGGCTGCAGATGAAGGATTCTGACGGTGCACATGCTTTGGCAAAATCGGCGGCACTGACTACCTGCTGGGGCTGCTTTTCTGTTTCTACGATGTGCTGAGCTGCGCGCTTGCCGAAGACCAGGCTTTCCAGGAGAGAATTGCTGGCCAGGCGGTTGCGGCCGTGGACGCCGTTACAGCTCGTTTCGCCGACGGCATAGAGATGATCCATCGTCGTCTGGCTGTACTTATCGACGTGGATGCCGCCCATGAAGTAGTGCTGGGCCGGCGTGACCGGGACCCAGTCTTTCGTCGCATCGATGCCATCTTCCAGGCAGCGTTCATAAATGTGCGGGAAATGATGCTTGATGACGTCTTCGCCGAGGACGGTCATGTCGAGCCAGACGAAGGGGCGGTCATCCTTCTTCATCTGCTTGCGGATTTCTGCCGTCATCAAATCGCGGGGCAGGACTTCATTGGCAAAACGCTGGCCATCTTTGCCGCGCAGCTTGGCCCCTTCGCCACGGACCGATTCAGAAATGAGGAAGCTCCGGCCCGGCTTTTTGGAATAGAGCGACGTCGGGTGGATCTGGACGTAGTCGATATGTTCCAGTTCGACGCCATGGCGCATGGCAATGGCCAGGGCATCGCCCGTGAGATGAGGGAAATTCGTCGAATGGTCATACAAGCCACCGACACCGCCACTGGCCAGAATCGTTTCATCAGCCTGGATAGCCCGATAGCGGCCCTGGCTGTCGCGGGCGATGATGCCCAGGCAGCGGTTCCCGTCGGTGACGATATCGACCATGGTCGTAAAATCACGGATGGTCACATTGGGCAGCTGGCGGACAGCTGCTAAAAGATGGCTGGTGATTTCCTTGCCCGTAATATCTTCATGGAAGAGGATACGAGCCCGCGAGTGGCAGCCTTCCCGCGTGTAATCGAGAGAGCCGTCGGCTTTGCGGGCAAAATCGACGCCGTAGCCGATGAGTTCATTGATGACCGGCCGTGACGAGCGGATCATGATATCGACGGATTCACGCCGGTTTTCATAGTGGCCGGCTTTGAGTGTATCTTCCATGAAACTGTCGTAATCGTCCTTGTCGTGAAGGACGCAGATGCCCCCTTGGGCTAAAAAAGAATCGCTGTTTTCTACTTCATCTTTGGTAATCATCAGGACTCGTTTATCCCGGGGCAGATGCAGGGCGGCAAAGAGGCCGCTGGCCCCGGTACCGGCGATGACGATATCTGTTTTTTCTGTTTCCATTGCTATTACCTTCTTCTATTTGGCTAATTCCAGCATCCGTTCCAGCGAACGGACAGCTTTTCCGGCGACATCCGGGTCGACGCGGACTTCATTCGTTTCATCGCGCAGGCAGTCGCGGACTTTTTCCAGCGTGACTTTCTTCATGTTGATGCAATACGCATCTTCCATGGCTGGATAAAAGGTCTTGCCAGGATTGCGCGTTTCTAATTCATAAAAGACGCCGCCTTCCGTACCGATGATGAATTCCTTGGCATCGGACTTGCCGGCATAGTCGATGATGCCCGACGTACTGCCGACATAATCGGCCAGGGCCAGGACTTCTTTGCGGCATTCCGGATGGGCCAGGAACAAGGCCTGGGGATGAGCCGCCTGGACCTGTTTCACATAAGCCGGGTCAACCGTATCATGGCGCGGACAGAAGCCGTCGTTGAGGATAAAATGCTTGTCCGGGACCTGCGTCGATACGTAATGGCCCAGATTCCGATCAGGCGTAAAGAAAATATGCTTGTTCGGCAGTTTCCGGACGATCTTGACGGCATTCGACGACGTGACGCAGACATCGGACACAGCCTTGACAGCAGCCGTCGAATTGACATAGCAGACGACGGCCAGATCATCATATTGGGAACGGACTTTTTCAATCGTCTTTACGTCAGCCATATGAGCCATAGGGCAGCTGGCCGTCGCATTGGGCATGAGGACCTTCTTTTCCGGGTTGAGCATCTTGGCACTTTCCCCCATAAAGTCGACACCGGCAAAGACGATGACCTTGGCATCCGTTTCAATCGCCTTCTTGGCCAGGCCAAAAGAATCACCGACAAAATCTGCATATTCCTGAACTTCATCAGGTACATAATAGTGAGCAAGGATAATAGCCTGCTTCTCTTTTTTCAGAGCTGCAATCTCATCTTCGATATACACCAAACTTCATCCTTTCAGGGAAGAGGTTGCCCCATAAAGACACCTTCATGTGACAACCTCTTTTATTTAAAGTACATAACGGCGCATCATCCCTTGCGGGATAGACCGTTTTTTTGTTTACCCTATTATACCGTATCGGTAAAGATTTGACAACACTACTGTCAAGACAGTGCAAGATGTGAAAAAGAGGCTGTCGCATTAAGACAGCCTCTTTTTAGTGGTTAGCCGCTAGTGGCTAGGGGTTAGTGGATGGCTTGAAATTTAAAGGTTTGCTCTGAAAACTACAAACTCCGTATTACAAACTATCACCTTATATCAATTTATTTTGCTTGGCAATTTCAGCGACTGCTTCGATAGAAAGTTTCATGTACCGGGCAATTTGCTCAAAGGATAGACCATCTTTAATCATTTCGAGCGCTGCTTCCCGGTCTTTCCGTTCAGAATTTCGTTTTTCTTGCTCAACGCCTTTTTTTATACCCTTTTTTATGCCTTTTTCTATACCCTTTTCCAAGCCTTTTTCCATGGCTCTTTCATAGAGTCCTTCACCTAAGTTGCACATAGTCGTGACATCCTTCTTCCCTTTAGCCGTCAAATCAATGTCATATTCATCATGTAAGGCTGTCAGTAGATCTTCTGATTTCATCTTTTTGATTTAACCTCATTGTAGCAAATACCCCCACTTTGTATAACACGAATAAGGTGTCGTCTTATGATTTTTCCATATACAAAAGGGACCTGCCACGACGGTATGGCAAGTCCCTTCAGGATATCAAGATTTCAACCACGAACCACTAGCCACTAATTACTAACTGCTAGCCCCTACCCGTGGATCAAGTCGAGCATGGCGTGGAGTTTGTCGATGGTGTCTGCCGCTTCCTGGCGGACTTCTTCCGGGTCGCGGGTGATGCGGGCGACGCCGCTTTCCATGGCAGCTTTGGCGACGGCTGCGGCGACGGCCGGAGCGACGCGTTTGTCGAAGGCGTCGGGGATGACGTGGTCTTCGGCCAGTTGGTCATCGCCGACCAGGGAGGCGATGGCGTAAGACGCAGCCAGTTTCATGTCTTCGTTGATGCTGCGGGCCCGGACGGCCAGGGCGCCGCGGAAGATACCCGGGAAGACCATGACGTTGTTGATCTGATTCGGTGCATCCGACCGGCCAGTGCCGACGACTTTGGCACCGGCCGCTTTGGCAGAGGCGTAGTCCGTTTCCGGGATGGGGTTGGCCATGGCGAAGACGACGGCATCGTCGGCCATGGCCTGGATGATTTCCTTAGTAAAAATATGCGGTGCCGATACGCCTAGGAGGAGGTCGGCCCCTTTGACGGCATCAGCCAGGGTCCCGTGGGCATGGGACGGATTGGTCAGGGATGCCAGTTCCGCCTGGACCGGGTTCAGCCCTTCCATGCCAGCGTAGAGAATCCCCGGACGGTCGACCATGGTGACGTTCCGAGCTCCGGCGCGGACCAGGAGGCGGCCGATGGAAGCGCCGGCAGCCCCTGCCCCATTGATGACGATGCGGGCTGTCTTCAAGTCCTTATGGACATAGCGGAAGGCACCGATGACGCCGGCCAGGGCGGCAATGGCCGTGCCGTGCTGGTCATCATGGAAGACAGGGATATCCATTTCTTTTTTCAAGGTCTGTTCGATTTCATAGCATTTCGGCGAGGCAATGTCTTCCAGGTTGATACCGGCGAAAGACGGCTGCAGGCGCTTCACGGTTTCGATGAATTCTTTTGGGTCCTTTGTATCCAGGCAGATAGGAACGGCATTGACGCCGCCAAATACCTTGAACAGGATGGATTTCCCTTCCATGACCGGCATGGCAGCTTCCGGGCCGATGTCGCCCAGGCCGAGGACACGGGTCCCGTCCGATACGACGGCGATCATATTGCCACGGCAGGTCAAATCGAAAGACAAATCCGGGTCCTTAGTGATTTCCCGGCACGGCTGGGCAACGCCAGGCGTATAGAGAATACTCAGGTCGTCGTGGGTCTTGAGGACTTCCCGGGGAATGGTTTCAATAACGCCGTGTTTGCCGCGGCGGATTTTCATGGCTTCTTCATCGAAATTCATGACGCTAAAACTCCTCCTATAACTGTTTATGCATAAAAAATGGCCTGGGGTTCTGTAAATTCCAACATCCCATCTTTGCCGCCTTCACGGCCGATACCACTGTCCTTAAAACCGCCGAAAGGCGCTGTGACGTCGCGCGGGCTGTCGTTGACGTAGACGTTGCCCGACAAAACGGCTGCTGCCACCTTCGAGGCTTCTTCCTTGTCCGGTCCCCAGACGGCAGCGTTGAGGCCATAAGGCGTATCGTTGGCAATGGCCAGGGCTTCGTCGGCGGTATCATAAGCGATGACGCTGAGGACGGGGCCGAAGATTTCTTCGCGGGCAATGGTCATGTCATTGGTTACGTCCGTAAAGATGACAGGCTTGACATAGTAACCGTGGTCCGGCGCATCCGGACGGCCGCCAGCCAGAAGTGTCGCCCCTTCTTCCAGGCCCTTGGCGATGTAGGCATCGACGGTCTGCCACTGGTCATACGATGCGACAGGACCGATTTTCGTCGTTTCCAGAGCCGGGTCGCCTACGGTATATTCCGGCAGTATCTTCAGCATGAGCTGTTCAATCTGTTCCTTGTCATCCCGCGGGATGATCAGGCGCGACAGGGCCGTACAGGTCTGGCCACTGTTGAGGAAAATGGAATTGAAGCACATGCGGATAGCCTTTTCGTAGTCCGCCCCCTTCAAGAGGACGAAAGGCGACTTGCCGCCCAGTTCCATACTGATGCGCTTCATCGAAGCTAAGGCGCGCTGAGATACCTTGATGCCGGCTGCCGTCGACCCCGTAAAGGATACCATGGCGATATTCGGGTCGTCGCAGATGGCATTGCCGACCTGGCTGCCCCGGCCGGCGACGAGATTGAAGACGCCTTTGGGGAAACCGGCCTGGTCAAAGGCTTCGGCCAGGTAGTACGCCGTCACCGGCGTGTGCTGACTCGGCTTGAGGACGACTGTCGCCCCGACGAGCAAGGCCGGTACGACTTTCTGGATAATCTGCCCTAAAGGATAATTCCACGGCGTGATACAGCCGATGACACCCAAAGGCCGGCGGTAGACGACGGATTGGGACAGATGTTCGACCAGTGGCAATTCCGGTGCCAAGTCGATATACGACTGGGTCCGCACGAACTGGTAGCCAATATGGTTGGTCCTGGCAAAGGCTACAGGCGCCCCTAATTCCTTGACGACGGCGTCGACGAACTGCGGTTCCAATCTGATCATCTGGACCAGCAGGTTCTTCATGAAGGTGATGCGGTCTTCCAGCGGCATAGCCGACCAGGCCGGGAAAGCTTTGGCAGCCGCCTGGGCAGCGGCAGCGACATCATCGGCACCAGCCGCGGCGACAGTGGCGAAGATTTCTTTCGTCGCCGGATTTTCTACGTCAATATATTGGCCAGACAAGGGCGCAACCCACTGGCCATCGATATATAGTTTTTTCAAATCCATGAAATTACCCCCTTTTACTCGAGATTATTCTTTAATTATAGAGATAAGTCATTGATTATGCAAGTCGGGGAAAAAAATAGACTGCCTAAAAGGCAGTCTATTTTTAGTGGCGCCCCCTACAGACTCCATACCACAAACTATCTTATTTCGCTTCGGCTTCTACGGGTTCTGAGGCGGATACGAAATGGCCGATGATGGAGCCGCCGATGAGGCCGATGATAAAGGGGACGATCCAGCCGAAACCGTATGTGGACAGGGGCGTAGCGGCGACGATGGCTTTAGCAAAGCCCAGGCTGCTCAGACCCGGCAGGGATTCCAAAAGGGCGAAGAGCGTGACCAGGTAGACAGAGCCTTTGTAAGCACCGTTGTTGGGCATGAAGCGGCCGATGATGCCCAGGACCAGGAGGGCCAGGCACGGCGGATAGCAGACGCCGAAAATCCAGCCGATGTAGGTGACGATACCGTCGACGCCGAGGAGGGCCGTCAGGGCCGACAAGATGCAGCAGGCGACGGCGACTTGCTTATAGCTGATGCGGTTGCCCGTAGCCGTGCTGGTGAATTCGGCAACGGCGGCAATCTGACCGATGGCTGTCGTCAGGCAGGCCAGGACGACGGCGATGCCCATGGGAACCATGACCCACGTGCCGACGCGCTGGATGATGGCGACCAGGAGTTCCGCACGGCCGATGTTCTGCGCATAGTCACCGCTGACGCAGGCGCCCATGTAGAGCAGGCTGCCGTAAATGATGAGCAGCAGGACGAAGGAAACGATGCCACAGTAGATGAGCACTTTATTGCGCTGGCCGACGGTCGTATAGCCCTTGCCGTAAATGGAGCTGATGAAGACAGCTGCCATGATGAAGCTGACCAGGACGTCACCCGTGTTATAGCCGCCGAGGAAGGCATTGACGAAG
The DNA here is from genome assembly GCF_040096415.1 of Megasphaera intestinihominis. Lineage (NCBI taxonomy): Bacteria > Bacillati > Bacillota > Negativicutes > Veillonellales > Veillonellaceae > Megasphaera > Megasphaera intestinihominis. The sequence continues at coordinate 9,869 of NZ_JBBMEU010000014.1, read as the reverse complement.
GGATGGTCCACAGCCGGAGCGACGGGTGTCCCCAGGGGATTGAAGATGCCGACGAAGGCGACGATGACCAGGATCAGGGCCAGGAGCGGCGTCAGGTATTTGCCCATGCGGTCCATGACGTTGTTCTGGTCGGCAACAAAGAAGAAGCTGATGACGAAATAGGCGATGACCAGCGGGATGAACGGTGCTGCCGGCAGGTTGCCCTGGATGCCGAGCTGGATGGCCGTCGCACACGTACGGGGAATGGAAACGAAGGTACAGACCAGCATGAGGGCTGCCAGGAGGACGTTATACGTATTCTTCCCTACCCGTTCAGTAATGGAGTGGACGTCGCCGTTGAGGCCGATGACGATGAGCGTGAAGATAGGAAGAAAAATACCCGAAAGGGTCAGGCCAGCCAGGCCGGACAGGAAATCGCTGCCGCTGTTCAAACCGAGCTGGGGCGGGAAAATCAAATTGCCGGCGCCAAAATAGGTGGCAAAGAAGGCGAATCCCAGGATGAGCACATCCAGCCCCCGGATAGCCTTGCCACCAGAAGAGTTGTTGTTCATGAAAATACCCCCTAAGAATGATTGAATGATGTGAAAATAAGTACATAATACGCCAAAAGAAAAGAGGCGCTGCCTCCAAGCTGCGCCTCAGTCATAATGATATCTTTCAGGAATAGCCTGTAGGAATTGGCACCTTACCTTAGGCAGGTTGCCGCAGCGTCATCGGGCCCGTCCCTCAGCTGCTCTCGATATAACTTATGAAATTTGTCTGTATTGGTGTTATTTTATAAAATTTTTAACGACTTGTCAATGTATTTATTTTGATTTAACGTTTTACTTCTGACAACTGGGACAAAGGTCAGCCAAAAAGCAGTTGTCGCATAAAGGCTTGCGGGCTTTGCAGACCCGGCGGCCATGCCAGATGAGCCAATGATGGGCCCGGCTCCACCATTCCTTGGGAATGGCCTTCTGCAGGCCCTTTTCGACTTCCAGCGGCGTCGTCCCTTGGGCCAGCTGCAGACGGTTGGACACGCGGAAGACGTGGGTATCGACAGCAATGGCCGGCGTATTGAACAAGATACTGACCAGGACATTGGCCGTCTTGCGGCCGACGCCGGGCAGTTTCACCAGCTCATCGAAAGTCTGCGGCACTTGGCCATGATATTTTTCACAAAGGATGGCACAGTTGGCCAGGATATTCTTGGCCTTGCTGCGATAGAGGCCGCAGGTCCGTATCTTTTCTTCCAGTCCCGCTGTCCCCAGGGTCAGCATCTTTTCCGGCGTGTTATATTCCGGGAACATGCCGGCCGTCACGATATTGACCCGTTCATCCGTACATTGGGCCGACAAGATGACGGCAATCATCAATTCAAAAGGAGAATTATAGTGCAGAGCCGGTTTCATGATACCATACTGGTCCTGGAACCGCTGCAGCATTTCATCTTTTACTTTCTTGGAAATAGCCATATCACTTTACTTCCTCATCAGTATGGATTACGTCGTTCAGGCTGCCCATTTCATAGCCGCCCAAATCGAGGGTGACGTACGTAAAGCCCGTATCCTTGATGGCCCGGACGATTTCCTCCCGATGAGCCAGGACCGACGGGATTTCATCGACGGCGACTTCGATGCGGGCTACATCGCCGTGATAGCGGACGCGCAGGGACCCCTGGACGTAAGGCGCTACGGCGGCTTCGGCCGCATCGATCTGAGCCAGGCGGTGCGGCGTCAGTTCCACGCCATACGGGACGCGGCTGGCCAGGCAGGCAGCGCTCTGCTTATTCCAGGTCTGGAGGCCGAATTCCTTCGACAAAGCCCGGATATCCGCCTTGGCCAGGCCTGCTTCGATCATCGGGCTGCGGACGGCGTCGGATAATTCCTGCAGGGCTTTCATACCCGGCCGGTAATCACCGAGGTCATCGACATTCCCCCCGTCGACGACCCACTGATAGCCTTCGGCCTTGGCCAGGGCCACGAGCGACGTAAAGCGTATTTTCTTGCAGATATAGCAGCGATCTGGCGGATTCTGGACGAAGTCCGGGTCCTCGAATTCCGTCGAATGGGCCAGGCGGTGTTCGACGCCGATGACCTTGGCCATGGCCTTGGCATCAGCCGCTTCACTGCCCGGCAGGGTCGCCGAAACGGCCGTCACGGCCAGGACCCGGTCCCCCAGAGCCTGGTGAGCCGCATAGGTCAGGAAGGTGCTGTCGACGCCGCCGGAAAAGCCGACGACGACACTGCCCATGTCCTTTAAGATCTGCTGGAGTTTTTCATATTTCTTGCTTGTCTCTGTTGAAATCAAAAGAGTTCCCCCTCGAACCAATATAGTTTTCATAGAACTGTCGAATGACGCCCTTCATTTCTTCGTCACCGACATATGGCAGGGCCTGCTGCCACAAGGCATCGGGCACGCCATAATAGGCTTCGGCAATGCTGCCGGCAATGGCTGCCTGCGTATCCGTATCGCCGTTGAGCCAAATCGCCTTGCGGATCGTATCTTCATAGTCCGTCCCTTCCAGGAAACATTCGATGGCTTCTGGCACACTATCGTCCGTCGTGCAGGTAAAGCCATAAGACGGCCGTATCTGGGCCAGTGTCCGGGACAGATCATAGAAATGCGACCACAGATATGCGGCAATCGCCTCTTTCTCCTTCCCCTGCCGGGCCAGGAAGATAGCCGACGCCACGGCAATGGCACCCTTGATGGCTTGGGGATGGTCATGGCTGACGACGGCTGTCAGCTCTGCCAGCGCCTGGGCTTCCTCCAGAGTATCGGCAATCCAGCCAGCCGGGCTGACGCGCATAGCCGCCCCATTGCCATAGCTGCCGTAAGCCGGTGCCTCGTCGGCCAGGAACCAGCGGCGGAACAGGCCGCCAAAACCGGCGTCGGGATATTTCCGGCACCAGTAGCGGAGCTGGCGCCGCAAGGGTTCGATATAGCCGCAGCAGGATGCCTTCCCCTCCATCAGGGCTGCCGCTACGGCTACAGTCGTCACCGTATCATCGGTAAAACGGCTGTTTTTAACGAATAAAGGAAAATCCAGGGATTCCGCGGTTTCATCGAATTCATAGATGGAGCCGGCAATATCGCCGATGATAGCTCCCTTCATGGAATCATCTCCCTAAAAGAAATGAGCCGATTCTTCTTTCAAGACTTTATCGCGCAAAGCCGACAGCTTGCTGCTGCGCTGGACCCACATTTCTTCCGGGTTGACCAGGCGCAGGTATTCGGGCCACAAAGTCTGGACCTGCTGGTCTGCATAGGCCATGATGGTTTTGAGGTCCGGTTTCTGATAGACCAGTTCGCCTTTCTGGAAAATAGGGACGAGCATCTTCTGGACACGGTAAGTCCCGCCAGGAATCGTCCGCGAGCGCCACGGTGCCTTATCGCTCTGGAGGAGCAGGTCTTTCGATTCGTCAATGCTTTCACCTTCGAGGATGATGATGTCAGCTTTCATTTTCCCCGTATCTTTATCGTAAATGCGCAGGACGTTCTTCAGGCCCGGATTGGAAATCTTTTCGGCATTGTCGCTCATCTTGATCTTCGGCACGAATTTGCCATCGTCATACTGGCCGACGAGTTTGAAGACGCCGCCCAGGGACGGACTGTCCTTGGCCGTAATCAAGTTCGTGCCGACACCCCAGGAGTTGATGGCGCAGCCCTGGGCTTTCAATTCGGAAATGAGGTTTTCATCGAGGTCATTCGAGGCCGCAATGATGGCATCCGGGAAGCCTGCATCGGCAAACATCTTATGGGCTTCTTTCGATAAATAAGCCAGGTCGCCGCTATCCAGGCGGATACCATAAGCCTTGGGCAGGGTGCCGGCAGCCTTCATTTCCTTGAAGATCGTAATGGCATCGGGGACGCCCTGTTTCAGCGTATTATATGTATCGGCCAGGAGGATGAGGTTGTTCGGGTACTGGCAGGCATAGGCGCGGAAAGCTTCCAGTTCCGACGAGAAGCTCATGACCCAGCTGTGAGCCATGGTCCCTAAGACGGGCATGCCGAATTTGGCGCCAGCCAGGACGTTGCTGGTCCCGTTAAAGCCGCCGATCATGGCCGAACGGGCGCCGTAAACACCGGCCGATTTCCCCTGGGCCCGGCGCAGGCCGAATTCCATGAGGTTGTCCTTACCAGCCACCGTCCGGACGCGGCGAGCCTTGGTGGCAATGAGGCTTTCATGGTTCATGATCATGGACATGCACGTTTCTAACAGTAAGGCTTCGTCCTTCTTGGTCTGGACGCGCAGGAGCACTTCCTGAGGAAAGGCGACGGTCCCTTCGGGCATGGCATAGATGTCGCCCGTAAAGCGCAGGTCTTTCAGGTAATCGAGGAATTTGTCCTGGAAAAAACCGGTGCTCTTCAGATAGGCCAGGTCGTCGTCACTGAAATGTATATTGTGTACATAATCGATGAGATGTTCCAGCCCGGCCACGACCGTATAGCCCCCCTGGAAGGGATTGGTCCGGTAATAGCGGTCAAACACGCATTGCTGTTCGTGCTTGCCTTCAAAAAATAAGCCCTGCATCATGGTCAACTGGTACAGGTCGGTCAATAACGCTTTCGTATACAAGATAACTCGCCTCCAAAAAGTAGTTATTCCTATTATACATCAGTTAACGATAAAGGAACAACGAATTACCGATTTTGCATACATCGCAAAATTCTATACGGACTTAGCATGACAAAATAGGCTGTCGCACGTGCGACAGCCTATTTCATCGTAGGGGCCGTCCCAAAGGGCGGCCCTTTCTGGTCCATTGTTAGCGGATGGTATTAAATTTAACCTCTCCGGCCTTTCAGGCCACCTCCCCTCTCAAGGGGAGGCTGCGAGTCACGAACCACGAACCACGAGCCACTTTACTTCCTCTTCAACACGTTATGGACGGCCTGGATGACGTCGCTGGCCGAGAGATTATAGGCTTTCAGGAGGTCATCCGGTTTCCCCGATTCGCCGAAGCGGTCCTGGATGCCGACGAGTTCTACTGGGACACAGCAGTGCTGGGCCAGGGCTTCGCAGATGGTCCCTCCCAGACCGCCCATGATTTGATGTTCTTCACAGACGACGACGGCCCCCGTTTCAGCCGCACAAGTACAGACCGTATCCAGGTCCAGCGGTTTGACCGTGTGGATGTTGACGACGCGGGCCGAAATACCTTCCCGGGCCAGTTCATCCGCCGCCGTCAGGGCTTCATGGACCATGAGGCCGTTGGTGAAGAGGGTCACATCACTCCCATCCCGGAAGATGGCCGCCTTATAGAGGTCAAAAGGCGTATCCTTATCGGTGACGACGGGCGCCGGATTGCGGCCAAAGCGGACATATGACGGCCCTTTGATATCATAGACGGCCATCGTCGCCTTATACGTTTCCCACCAGTCACAAGGCGTAATGACCATCATATGGGGAATGACCCGCATGAGGGCGATGTCCTCCAGAGCCTGATGGGTAGCGCCGTCAGGGCCGACGGAAATGCCGGCATGGGCGCCGCCGAGCTTGACGTTGAGATTATTATAACAGACCGTATTGCGTATCTGTCCCCACGCCCGGCCTGTCAAAAAGACGCCGTATGTCGAAATGAAGGGGACGAAGCCCGTCAGCGACAGGCCGGCTGCCGTACCGACCAGGTCTTGTTCCGATATGCCGACATTGATATATTTTTCAGGATATTCCTGGCGGATCCATTCGGTCCGCGTCGATTTGGCGACGTCCGCATCGAGGACGAGGACATCGTCGTGAAGGCGGCACAGTTCCAGCAGGGCCTTCCCATAGCCGTCGCGCATCGGTACTCGTTCCATTACGGCACCTCCGTTGTCAGTTCATCCATGGCCAGGCGGTACTGGGCTTCATCCGGCGCCGCACCGTGCCATTTCGCTTGATTTTCCATATATGATACACCCTTCCCCTTGACCGTATGGGCCAGGATGACCGTCGGCTTGCCGCGATAGGCCTTGGCAGCGCCATAAGCGTCGTACAGGGCATCTGTATCGTGGCCATCCACGCGGAGGACATGCCAGCCGAAACTTTCCCATTTCGCATCCATCGGTTCCATATTCTTGATCGACACCAAGGAATCGACGAGCTGCAGGCCATTGCAATCGACAATCAGACAAACATTGTCCAAATGGTGCTGTGAGGCAAAAGCGGCAGCTTCCCAAATCTGGCCTTCCTGCTGTTCCCCATCGCCGATGAGACAGAAGACTTCCGGTGTTTCATGGCGCAGTTTCAAGGCCAGGGCAATGCCGTTGGCAATGGACAGGCCTTGGCCTAAAGAGCCGACAGCGCAGTCGAGACAGGGCAGTTTTTCCAAATTGGGATGGCCCTGGAGGGCACTGCCAACCGTCCGCAGCGTATCGAGCAAGGCCAGGGGGAAATAGCCCTTATGGGCCAAAATGCTGTAATAAGCCGGGGCCGCATGGCCCTTGGATAAGACAAAACGGTCCCGTTCCGGCGCATGGGGCCGGTCAGGAAAACAGGTAAAGACATCTGTAAAATAAAGTGTGGCCATGATTTCGACAGCCGATAGAGAGCTGCCAGGATGACCGGAACCGGCACGGTAAATGGACCGCACCGTATCCCGCCGTATCTGCATACACACGTCATGTAGATCATGCTTCATGAAGCATAGCCTCCTATGTCAGGTCGTCAAGAAAAAAACGCCGCATACCCCCGTTTATGTCTGGCGGCGATACGCGTGCGTTCGGACATACGACCTCTTTTGTTCGTTTCTATTTCTTGAGTTTATTGTACAATGATTATATACACAAGTCAAACAGAATATACCATCTGGATATGCTTCATGACTGTATAGCAAGACGTGCTTCCATAATATAAATAAATGGTATAAAAAGGGCTTGTCGCACGACGACAAGCCCTTTTTCTGTAGGGGCGACCACGTGGGGCGCCCGTTCAAGCAAATCCGGTTCATTAGTATCTCACATATACCTGGCGGGCTCGCCACGTGCGAGCCCCTACAACGCTAACTGCTGACGGCTGCCTCCCCCTATTCTTTCATGGCTTTGACGACTTCCGGGTCTACGGCGAAGCCGTGGGCTTCGTCGGGGAAGCTGCGGTCCTTGACGTCGTGGATATACTGGCCTACGGCATCGACGATGGTCTGATGGAGATCGGCATAGGTCTTGACGAATTTCGGGCGGAAGCCATTGCTCATGCCCAGGAGGTCCGTGCAGACCAGGACCTGGCCGTCTGTGCCGTTGCCAGCCCCGATGCCGATGGTAGCCGCTGTATGCAGGGCTTTGGTGATTTCCGTGGCGATATCTGTCGGGACACATTCCAATGTGATGGCGAAGGCGCCGGCTTCTTCCAGCTTCAAGGCGTCGGCAATCAGTTGCTTAGCCGTTTCGCTGTTCTTGCCCTGGACGCGGAAGCCGCCGAGCTGATGGACGGACTGCGGCGTCAGGCCGATGTGGCCGACGACGGGGATACCGGCCGTCGTCATGGCTTTGACGGCTTCGCAGACACTAGCGCCACCTTCGAGCTTGACGGCATCGCAGCCCGTTTCTTTCATGAGCCGGCCGGCATTGTGCAGGGCCTGCTGGGTGCTTTCCTGATAGCTCATGAAGGGCATGTCGCCGACGACCAGAGCCCGTTTGACGCCGCGGACGACAGCCGCCGTATGGTGGATCATATCTTCCATGGTCACAGGCAGTGTCGACGTATGACCCATGACGACATTGCCCAGGGAATCGCCGACAAGAATCATGTCGATACCGGCTTCATCGACGTTCTGGGCCATGATGTAGTCATAGGCCGTAATCATGGAAATCGGCGTGCCTTCCTGTTTCATTTTCTTAATGGTCAGATTGGTTACTTTCTTGTTCATGGTGAACTCCTTCCGCCATCGCAAGGATTCTTGTCAGCGTGTCATGCTGTTTCTCTGTAATCGTTTCGTTTTCTAAGGCTAAGTCTGCAGCGGCGCAGCCAAAAGCACAATAGGGCTGGAGCCATTTCTCCGGCATGACGGCCAGGTGTTTGGCAACGGTCCCGGCATCTCCACGGGACACAGGGCCGGTCAAAGCCGTCTGCCACAGCGGACGCTGGCGGACATTGTCCATCGTCCCTTCGACGAGGGGCCGCAGCGCCTGGGATGCAGCGCCGGCACTGCCGGTCCAGCGGCTCATGAGCTTCTGGGCAATGGCCAGGGCTGTCACGACGTAGTTGGAGCAGAAGCAGGCCGCAGCATGATAGAGCATGCGGTCTTCAGGGGGTACGAAAAAAGGCGTACTGCCCAAAGTCCGGACCAGATCTGCCGCAACAGCCTTGGCCCGTTCATCACCATCGACGGCCATGTAGATTCCCTTCAGGCGGTCTGCCGAAGGTTCGGCAAAGCTTTGCAGCGGATGAAGGCTGCCGACAGGATACCCCAACCGTGAAAGGGGCTCAAGAGGCGATAAATCCATAGCCCCACTGCAGTGAAATATACAGGTCTGAGGCGGCAGCGCATCCCCTGTCAGGGAAGCGGCCAATTCCCGGCTAACGGGAGCCAGGGCATCGTCGCGTACTGTGAGCAGGAGGACATCGCAGTGCCGTGCGAGTTCAGCACCGTCGGTATAGGCAGCGGCATGGAGGCGGCGGGCCATTTGACGTGTATGTTCTTCTGTGGAACAAAGGATTCCTTCGACATCGGAAGGAAAAGCTAATACAAAAGAAGCGCCGACTCTGCCGGCGCCGATAATACCTAAACGCATGATAACTCCCTCAAAAAAAAGCGCACTCCTCCCGGGAATGCGCGTAAAAAGCCTACGTTTACAAGAATTCGTCCCGGTCTTTCGATCCAAGCGATATGCTATGAAATTATGATAATAGTTGACCCGGATTTTTTACGGTACGGATCCCAAAAGATTCCGTCCAACCCGAATCACATGTACAGGATACTACATTTGTGAAACTTTTACCAATAACTTTTAAGAATAGAGTATGATAGTGGTTTGTGGCTCGTGGCTCGTGGTTCGTGGTTCGTAGCTAGTGGCTCGTAAAAGCACTAAGTATTAGCCACGAACAACTAGCCACTAGCCACAAAAAAGAGCTGTCTATAAAGACAGCTCTTTTTTCACACACAATATGGTGGGCGGTAATGGATTCGAACCATCGACCCCCTCGATGTCAACGAGATACTCTAACCAACTGAGCTAACCGCCCATATTTTATACTTCTCTGTGCGACTTGTTTATTATAACTTACTTTTCCCTATTTGGCAAGGGGTATGGGAAAATTATTTCAGCATTTTTTTGATTTCGTATGTCACCTGGCGCTCATTCAATACGGTATTAAAGGGGCGCGTCATCTGGCCGCCGCAGGCGATGAAGATAAGCTGCGGTACCTGATGGACGCCATAGTCATGGAGCATCTGTTTCTGTGTGCTGTATACGGGCAGGGCATATCCCTGCTGGTGGATATAGGCCCGGCTATCTGCTGTATCCGGTCCGACGGGGATGGTCACGAAATAGACATCCTGGCCGTACTGGACACAGGCCTTTTCCAGGATGGCCAGCTGGCGCAGGCTGTCGCTGCTCCAGGATGCCCAGAAAAAGAGGCAGACCGGCTTTTGGTTATACAGAGCCTGCAAGCGTATGTCCCTTCCATCGGGAGCCTGCAGGACCTCATCAGGTGCCAGCATTTCCGTTTCCCGCTCGCTCACGTCTTCCGCTTCCCTGACGACGTCGGAACTATAGGCATCTTCTTCTTTGCCAGGCCAGAAAAAGACTGTCAGTATCAGACAGATACAGGCCAGGCCGGCCAGGATTTTCGTCTTGATGTTCATCATCTCTCCCCCCTCTTTTTCTATCCATTATAACTGAAAAAAGTGGTTCGTGGCTAGGGGCTAACAACGTGAAGAGGGCTTGTCGTCGTACGACAAGCC
>NZ_JBBMEU010000013.1:0-39959 GCF_040096415.1 Megasphaera intestinihominis | reverse complement strand
CATGGAGAACTTCTTCGGCTTAATGAAGCAAGAAATGTATTATGGGGTGATTTACTACAGCTATGAGGAACTAAAAGATGCTATTGAACGATATATCAAATACTATAATGAGCAAAGAATCAAAGAGAAACTAGGTTGGAAAAGTCCTGTCCAATACAGAATTTTCCGACAGACAGCATAAAAAAGTAACGAGACAGTAAAAACTGTCTCGTTACCAAGGTCTAACTTTTTGGGGTCACATCATTTCTTTTTTTCAAACTCTTTTTTAATTTGTTTTAACTGCGCCTCTACCGGTTTCATACAAAATCCTCCAAAAATCATTTCAAAATATTAAGACATCTCGATTGGATAAATCTCCAACTCAAGGCCCACCAGCCAATCGGAATAGGGCAAATTTGTTTTGCAATACAAGACAAAACACTCGCGTAATATACGCCTTCAAAATCAAATATTCTTCTATATCTTTAGGATATCATGTAATAAAGACATATTCTGTCACTTTTCAAAAAATACATAAAAAAAGACAGCACGATAGTATCGTACTGTCTACGAGCATAATATTGCCTTGTTGATTGCAGTTATAAGATAGAGTTACCCCCCCCCAATGACTTTCAGGCATATGTAAAGATAAGAGATTATAAGTTTTCATTGCATTTTCAATCGTTACTAAGCAATCCATCATCTTCACCACCCAACTGACTTTGTAACATTTTTTGTCATTTATATTGGTTTTATTATATCAATTTTGCAGTTACTTGTCAGTAATATTTTAATGGATTCTGGCATATCAAACAATCTGTTTACTTTGTCGTAGGAAAATTGCTTGCGTTATCAGTGACTCCTTGCCCAATAGATTTTGAAAATCCTATTTGCCTCAATAAAAGTTCGGAATTTTCAACGACTGATAGGTAATCTTATTGAGGTTATTTTGCATATTAGCTAAATCTTTATTCATCATCTCCATGAACCGCCTACACATACGTCCAGTGTTTTTTGCGACCTGCGAGCAGACGCCGGCGAACTGTTTTTATTTTATAAATCTGTTACCGCACGTAGCGACAACAGATTCAGAAAAATAACATCGCTTCGAGTGACCCTCCGCTTGTGACAATAGCCGCGGCTCGTAAAAGCCTGCCATTATGCTTGAATAGGCTATGGTCGAATCTCACAAGCGGGACGCCCAGCCACAGCTGTCCGTTTTGGCAGCCGTCCTGCACCTCCCGACGATCGGCACCTGACGGGCCAAAAAGGCTTGGGACAGCCCCTACGCACAAGGCCGTTGGCCGTGATTTTTTTGTGGTCTGCAAGACCGCGGCGGACTGCCATCTGCGACCAGCGAACTGCGTTTATTTCATGAATTTATTGCGGCGAAGCCGCATCCGTAGGGGCCGTCCCAAACCATTCTGATTTTTCAGGTGCAGGATGGTTACCCGGACGGATGGTAGCGGCGGGCGGCCCGCTACGCGCTGAGGGCTTCCCGAAGCGTCGTTGTCAGTTTGAGTTTGTCGCGGCGAAGCCGCATCTGATTCCGAGGCGACCGGCGACCGGCGGCCTGCGCTCACTTATTTCCCATGGGGTGCATAACCGTTGATGGCGGCCAGGCGGATCAGTTTTTCACCTTTTTCGCTGTCTTTCGGGACGCCGATGCCTTCTTTATATATCTGGCCCAGCCAATATTGGGCCACGGCGGCTTCGACGTTGAGTTCACCGCCCTGCAAGGCTTGTTCAAAGTAATGGCGGGCTTTGGCGTAATTCCGTGTGACGCCGCGTCCCAGGAGATAGAGCATCCCCAGCATAGCCTGGGCTTCTGGCAGTCCCTGTTCAGCGGCTTTGGTGTACCAAAAGGCAGCTTTTTCATCTTTTTTGTAACTGTAAAAATAGGCATCGCCTAAATAGTTCTGAGCGTCCCGGTCACCCTGGGTGGCTGCATTTTCTATCAGCATCCAGCCCACTTTATCGGCATCCCGGACGTGGCCGCCGTCAGAGAGGAGTTCTAAGCCCCACGTATACAAATTGATGGCCTGATTCTTCTTGGTCTGTTCGCTTCTGTCCATGACTATCCCTCCTGTGAAATACAATTTATATCTTCACTATAGCATCTGAGTAGGACAGGTTTTGTCATGGCGAGGCAAAAAGACGCTGTCGCACGACGACAGTGCCTTTTTTAGCAGTCAGCGGATGGAGTTAAATTTAAAAGCAACCTCTCAGTCAGCTTCGCTGACAGCTCTCCTAGAAAGAGAGCCTTTCACTGGCCTGCGCTCCCATTAGTCCGCTTCTAAGTGCAGGGTTTTGACCAGTCCGCTGCGGTTATGCTTGACCGGTTCGTCGGTCAGGGCATCCAGGATGGGGCCGTAGTTTTTCTTTTCGATGTCTTCGCAGAAGGCGATTTTCAGGTACATCGTAGCCCGCGAGGAGCCGACGTAGATGAGGCGCTGCATGAGGTCGTCCGGGAGTTCCGACAGATTGACGTCGATGAGGAGGACCGCCGTGGCTTCGAGGCCCTTGAATTTCCGTACCGACGTGAAGAGGATTTTGCCGTCTTCCGGTTCCGTCGTGACGGGAATCCCGTTGAGGGTCCGGCAGCCTTTGAGGCCGCTATGGCCGACGGAGTGGGCCGTGAGGATGACCATGTCTTTCAGGGCAACGCCTTGCTGGCACATGTCCTTGACGAAGCGGTCTGCCTGTTTCTGCAGTTCTTTTTCGTTCCCATAAAAGACGGCTTTCGGCGTCATGCCCTGGATGGTGTTGACATAACTGTCTTTCATGTGCATCAACTTGCCGATGGACGTGGCGATTTCAGCGGTATTGCGGCAATTCTTATAGAGGACCAGGCGACATTCGGCATTCTTATCGATCCAGCCCGTCGTCTTGCGGCTCATGATGTACTGATTGCGGTCGTAAAAGATGTAGAAACAGCCGTCCTGTAATTCTGCCAGGAAGCTCAGGTGTTCCAGGATAGAGTCGCTCAGGTCCTGGCCTTCGTCGACGACGATGTTGGGATACGCCCAGTCATCATCATTGAATTCGCTTTCAAAGTACTGTTCAAAGACGGCAACGACTTTATTGAGGGGCAAGGTGTCGTCCTGGAGGATTTCTTCAGCCAAAGTGCGTACATTATGGAAGGTAATCTGCGGATCGTGATAATGGCGTCGCAGGTACTGCAGGAGGAATTCGTTGAAACACAGATAGAGGGCCTTTTTTCCCTGACTGGCCAGCATCCGCGCTTTTTCTACGGCCAGCATAGTCTTGCCCGTGCCGGCCGGGCCCGTAAATGGCCGCCGTCCGCTGTTCCTGCAAGAACCGGGGTATAGAGAATTGCTGGTTCGTCAGCTGGACGTAGGACGTCTTCGTTTCCCGGCTGCTGCTGGAAATCGTTTCGGCAATGCGGAAAGACGGCATGAGTGTCTGGATGAGGGCTTTGAATTCCGGCGGCTTCAACGGTGTAAAGGACCGGCCCAGGTGGTCTTTCCAATAGGCATAAACCTTGTCCAGGGCTTCTTCCGGATGTGCTAAACTCAGCTGGTCCAGGATGATTTCCGGAACGGCTTCGGCTGGCAGACGCAGTTTCGAATCCATGGCGACCGACGTGAACCAGGCCGCCCGGCCAATCATGGGACAGTCATAGGGGAAATGCTGGCGCAGGATCCGCTGGATACGGTACTGCGTTTCCGCAGCCTGTCCTAAGGGATTGATGCGTTTTTTGCTGTTATTCCTGCGGTTGATTTGGATCCAACTGCCTTCTTCATAGCCGATACCGCCGGATTTGACTTCGATGGACAAGATGCCCTTGGTCGGGTGGAAAATGATAAAGTCGCCTTCCCCTTCACTCCGGTATTGGCCCGGTTCGCCGAGCCAGCGGAAGGAATGGAAGACGACATATCCGTCACTTAATTGTTGTAAGGCCTGATAGACCTGTATTTCGCCATCGCTGCCATGAAAATCGTCATCGATGGTCGGATAAAAACGTGCCATGCAGTATCTTTCCTTTCTCTGTATCTTCTGTCTTCGTGTTCTCCTTATTATACCAGGGATACTTCAGGGACGGAAGGGTGCCGAATTCTTTCAGCCGGGCTTTGAGCTGTTTTTGAAGTCCATGTTGCCAGAGATAACGGTCGATCATTTCTTTTTGGGCATACAACACGCTGTCTTCGACTTGATGGCGCGTGAAGGTATTCAGGCCATCGATTTCTAAGAGGCATGTATTCAGGCGTCCCACCAGTTCCCAGCAGGCCATCTTATCTTCCGTGACGGCCTGGTACTGTTCTTTCAATTCTTCGCGCATATGGTAATAGTCCGTCAGCGAATGGACGTTGGAAAGTCTGTCTTTTTCCAGGACGGCTTCTGCTTTCTCGGCGACGCCAGCCCGTTCGAAGTCGTAGAAGTGGCAGTCGTTCAGGAGGTAGCCATGGGTGTATTTTCCCAGTTGTTCGTTGAAATTCAGGGTAAAGACGGCATGGCAGCGTTCACATTCAACGGTCTGTACCATATTCAGCAGATTATGGATCAGCAGGTTCCCCTGTTCATCGCGGTGATTACAGACGGGTTCCCAGGCATAACGGCGCCGGCTTTCCTGCAAGGTCGTGCCGGCCTTTTTGAAGCAGTCTTCGATAAGCATGAGCGCTTCGTCCATATTGAGCCCCGGGATGTCGTCGAGGAGATTGACCGTACAATCATAATAATCGAGAGTATTAAAGATGGGCACGGAAAAGCTCAGTACCCAAAATGTCCTGAATGTCATCTGCTGGTACAGGGGAAAGAGGATGCTGCGGATGTGTTTGGCTGAAAAGTCATCGTAATAGGGCAGGTCCAGGGTGATGTAATCCAATTTCTCTAAGATAGCCGTTTGTCGACGGATTTCACGCTGGAGCAGTTCGGCCTGGATTTTAAGGTTATTGTGGAAAAAGGTGACATCTTTGGGCGTGAACTGCTGCATCTTGTCCAAAATATGATGGGATTTTTCGAGGTGTGCTATGAAATCCGGCTTGAGAAGGTCATCCAGGCTGTTATATCTAAAGACTTCATTGTAGCTGTATTCGTGCGTATCCGGGTCAATTTTCAGCGAAAAAACAGTATGGCATTTTTTGCAGATATACGTATCATGACAATTCTTGGCGCTATCTATCATCGTCAGGGAGCTGGCATCCTCAAAGAGCAGATGACCATCACTGTCGCGATGTTCGCAGCAGTCGCGTTCTTTAAGGACCGCCCGACATTCGTCCACGTCAAGGGCAAATTTCTTATAGCAGTTATAGATGAACTGGATATCTTGCTGTGCTTGTACTACGTCAATCTGTTTCATTCCTATCGCCTCCTTGGACATATTATTATACATCAATAAGAGGACAAAATGTGTCTTGGCATAAAAAAAACTTGTCGCCGTGCGACAAGTTTTTTTAGTGGTTAGTGATTAGTGGTTAGTGGCTAGCAATGGGTAAAAATTTTAAGCCATCTTCTACAAACTCCGTACTACAAACTATGTAAAAAGAGCAACCTCTCAGTCAGCTTCGCTGACAGCTCTCCTATGAGGAGAGCCGGGCTACGCGATTTTATATTTCTTTTCCAGGCGGTCCAGGAGTTCCATGTAGCCTTTTACGAATTCCGGGCCTTCTTCTTGTTCCATGTCTTTTACAGTCTGGTCGATTTTAGCTTTGATATCATCGGACAGGCCGCGGTCGGCTAAGGGGTAGACGACGTTGTTTTCTTTTTCTACGTGCTGCTGCAGGCGGTTGGCATAGGCCATGGCTTCGGTCAGGACCTGGAGTTTATATTCCGTCTTCGGTTCCTGGGCGTAGAGTTTGAGGGCTTCGTCGAGGTCCCGGACATGGGCACGGATGAGGTCGTGTTCGACGAGCATGCCGTGCTTGATGATGATGGAGGCGACTTCTTCCAGGTGGTCGACCATTTCAGGGAAAAGGACGAGTTCTTCCCGGCGGTGATGGTGGCCGTCGGCATAACGGCGGATGAAATCGAGGATTTCGGCAAATTCCTGCTGGTCGATTTCAGCCCCTTCCAGAATAGCGCAACACGATTCTTTGATGACTTTCAGCATCCGTGAAATATTGGCATGTTGTTTAACCATGACTTCCGTGCAATACATAAGGCTCCCTCTCTTTCGTTTAGGCAGATTTCTTGACGATTTCATACTGGCCTTCGGCCGGGCTGGTGAAGGCGTAATCCGTAGCCGATAACAGACCGTCGACCAAGGCCTGGCGCAGGGCGTAGTAGCGGTCGCCGTGGCCCTGCCAGAATTCGCTGTGCAGGTCCATAGTCCGGTCCCAGGTGATGCGGCTGTCATCGCTTTCGCGGACGCGGTTGACCTGGTCGCAGGGCATCCCGTCCAGGAGCAGGTCGTCCAGGCGGTGGAAGGCTTCCGGGGCCGTAGTGGCATTGAGATGCTGGCTGGCACCGAAGTCATAAGCGGCCTGTTTCAGTGCCGTCAGGCGGTCTTCCTGGTCACCGGCAACGTCGAGTACCAAGGCGGCATAACGGCCTTCGGCATCGTGGATGCGCGACTGGAGCCAGCCGTGGATGTTCGATTCGTCGATGACTTCATCGAGTTTGCGGCGGTCTTTGCTGCCGTATTTGTCGACCAAATCGCTGTCGGACCAGCCCTGGCTGGATGCGTAGCGGATGAGTTCGTCGATCAGGCTTTCCTGGAACTGGATTTTATTGTATAACCAAAAATGGATGGGTCCTAAAAATGCGCTCATGATATGTCCTCCTCTTACTGTTTGTTCGCTTCAATGGCAACGTTGACGGCTTTAGTAACGATTTCCGGGTCCAGGCCGTGGACAAAGCAGGCATTGGCCAGGCTTTCCTGCTGCGACGACGGGCAGCCCAGGCAGTGCATCCCCTGAGAAATAAGGGTATCGACGACTTCCGGATGAAGACGGATGATATCGCCCATAATCATATCAGACGTAACTTTTTCATTCATTGCGAATTTATTCAAAACAGATTTCAACATAGTACCTACCTCCTAAGTAAGTGGATGAATTATATCTTATCTCTAAGTGAGGTTCTCTCAACTTCTGAACGTAGTATACCATGGATAAATAGGACAATCGGTTGTTATTACAACGGTTTGGGGATTTAGTGGCTCGTGGTTCATGGCTAGTAAAAAAGCGCTGTCTTTGCGACAGCGCCTTTTTAGGTTTGCAGCTTGCAGTTTGTAGTGAATGGTTCACTAGCCACTAACCACTCTTATTCTTCCTCTTCCGGAAGTTCTGCGTTGTGGTATACGTCCTGGACGTCGTCGAGTTCGTCGAGGGCGTCTACGAAGCGTTCCATTTTTTCAGCGTCTTCTCCCGTGAGTTTGATCGTGTTTTCCGGAACCATGGTGATCGATGCGTGTTCCGTTTCGATGTTGTTGTCAGCCAGGGCTTTTTCGACAGCGTCGAAGGCTTCCGGCGTGGTGATGATTTCGTAGTCTTCGTCGGAAACTTTTACGTCATCAGCACCGGCATCGAGGGCGACTTCCATGATCTGGTCTTCATCGGCCTGGTCGCGGTTGACGACGAAGATGCCCGTGTTGTGGAACATCCAGCTGACACAGCCCGTAGCGCCGAGGTTGCCGCCGGATTTGGAGAATTCGTGGCGGACAGCAGCGGCTGCGCGGTTGCGGTTATCCGTGAGGACGTTGACCGTAACGGCAACGCCTGCCGGGCCGTAGCCTTCGTATACGATTTCTTCGTAGTTCTGGCCTTCTGTAGCGCCAGCGCCTTTCTGGATAGCCCGTTTGATGTTATCTTTCGGGATATTGTTTTCCTTTGCTTTCTGAAGGGCCAGCTTCAGACGCATGTTGCCGACCGGGTCCGGACCACCCATGCGGACAGCAATCGTGATTTCACGGCCGATTTTGGTCGTGATCTTACCGCGGATTGCGTCGTTTTTCCCTTTTTTACGTTTAATATTCGCCCATTTAGAATGTCCAGACATTCAAATGCCTCCCTTTATTTCCACCAATCTTCGCCGGCCAGGCGATCTAAGATGATAGCTGCTGCCGAACGGACAGATAAGTGATTATATTCCCCGGCCCCGTAAATCGGTTCCAGGATGAAATCAAATTTTTCCATCGTTTCTTTCGTCATCCCGTAGCCCGTGCCAAAGAGCAGGAGGATCGGCGTATCGTCTTCTTCCCGCTTCTGCCGCAACTCCTTATAGGAAATGGTGTTGGCATAGGTCCGCGCGTCCGTCGTGACGACGTAAGGGCGCTTCCCTTCTGCGGCGGTGACGGCTTCGACAGCCGCTTCGATGGACGGGCGGATGTCTACGATATCGAAAGCCTGGGTGCGGTAGCCGTTATAGTTGCGGCCCACCGGGCTTTCCCAGAAATCCATGATTTTATGCACCATATCGAGCTGCCCCGGAATATGGTGGATGATGAAATATTTCTTGACGCCATAAGTCTTGGCCGACCGCGAAATGTCATGCAGATCGTAGTTGGTAATAGCCGTGGCAATGACGTTGAAGTTCTTATCATATATGGGATAATGAACCAATCCGACATACAAAGGGGATTTCATCATTTCTTCGCCCCTTTCAGTTTAGCCAGTATCTTTTGGTCAGCTGGCGACAAATCGCAATGCTGCAAAAGGTCCGGCCGTAATTCCAAAGTCCGCGCCAGTGACGCTTCCCGACGCCAGGCATCGATTTTGGCGTGGTCGCCGTTCCGCAGGACCTCCGGTACGGCCATGCCGCGAAAGACGGCAGGCTTGGTGTACTGCGGATACTCCAGGAGCGACGAATAGAAAGAATCGTCAGCGGCCCCGGCAGCTGCGCCGAGGACTCCGGGAATCATGCGGGCTACGGCATCGGTAACGGTCATAGCCGGCAGTTCACCGCCAGTGAGGACGTAGTCGCCAACGGAAATGGTCTCATCGGCCAAATCCTGTTCGACGCGGTAATCGACGCCTTCGTAATGGCCGCATAATAAAATAAGCTGGTCGTATGTCGCCAGCTCGCGTGCCTTGGCCTGCGTAAAGGTCTGCCCTGCGGGCCCCATGAAGATGATGCGCCGCCGCGGCACCTGACGCCGCACGGCTTCGACAGCGGCATAGAGGGGCGCTGCCTTCATGAGCATGCCGCAGCCGCCGCCATAGATGGTATCATCGACCATGTGATGACGGTCGTACGTGAAATTACGGGGATTGGTCACATCCAGATCCAACAGGCCGGCTGCCCGTGCCCGCCCGATGATGCTGTGTTGGAAGAACGTTTCGATGAGCTCCGGAAAGAGTGAGATAATGTCGATTCTCATTCGTCCACCCACTCCGGCGGATCGACGACAATCTTCTTGGCACTTTCATCAATGGACTTGATGACATCGGGAATGGCGGCCAGGAGTGTTTCCTTGCCGTCATCGGCAGTGACGACATAGACGTCGTTGCTGCCCGTGCGCAGTACGTCTGTAAGTTTTCCCAGTTCATGGCCCTGAAGGTCGTATACGGCCGAGCCGAGGATGTCGTAGATGTAGTGCTGGCCTTTCTGCAGGGGCACTAAATCTTCGCGCGGCACTTGCAGGTCTTTTTTGACCAACAGTTCCGCCGCATTGCGATCATCGACGCCGACAAATTTCATGAGGACGACCCGCTTATGAAGACGTGCGGATTCTACTTCATATTTCTTGCCGTCAATGTAGCCGTATTTCATTTTCAGGAATCGTTTCGGAAAATCCGTATCGGGATAAATACGAACATCACCCCGCACGCCGTGCGGGGCAACGATTTGACCGATTGTGAAAAGATCTAATTCAGCCATCGTATTCTATTGGCGGATAGAAACGATCTTGCCGTCTTCAAGCAGGATTTCCGTTCCCATCAATTTTTCTAAATCATCGCCGACATTGACAACGACAGTCTGTTCAAGCGTGCCTTGTCTGATTTCGGAACCGATTGTCAACTGTTCAGCTTCTTCTCTGTCGTGCTGTGCCTTAGCCTTAGCTGCGGCGAGACGCTGTTTCTGTTCTTCTACTTTAGCACGCAAGGAAATCAACCCTTGTGCATCGATTTTAGCTTGTTCGGTCATCATGCGTTTGGCCTGGAATTCCAGGTTCTGCATTTCCCGATCGATGTCACTCAGGGCCTGGTCAGCACCTTTGAGGATACGATCCTTGAGGGCCTGCGTAACCTTTGCTTTGACAGCGACAGGAACGCGCAATGTAATCTGATCCATGGTTCCTCCTATACGATATCCACTGATACTTTCTTGTTAGCCTTCACTGCCGCAGCCTTGACAACAAGGCGCAATGCTTTCGCAATTTTACCCTGTTTGCCAATGACTTTACCCATATCTTCGGGTGCGACATGAAGCTGATAGACTTCGAGGCCTTTTTTTTGAATCTTGGTAACTGTAACCGCATCCGGGTTCTTGACGAGGGACCGGGCGATACATGCAATCAATTCTTCCATAGTATCCAGCCTCACTTACTTTTTGGATGCTTCAAACTGAGCCATGATGCCAGCTTTTTTGAAGATAGAACGGATCGTATCTGTCGGCTGTGCGCCTTTGCCGAGCCATGCTACAGCTGCTTCAGCATCGACGGTCAGACGATTGTCCATGTCTTTGGACGGATCGTACATGCCCAACGTAGCAACCGGGCGACCGTTGTTACGAGCATCGCGGGAATCAGCGACGACGACGCGGTAGATCGGTTTCTTTTTAGCACCTAAACGAGCCAAACGAATTTTAATCATTGAAAATCACCTCCTTGATATAGTATCTTATTTCCACAAAAAAGGGAAATCCATTTAAAAAGGCAGACGTGGCATGAAACCCCGTCGTTTATTCTTCTGTGCTTTCTTGGCCTGCTTCATCATCTTCTGCATTTCTGCGAACTGCTTGATGAGACGGTTGACATCCTGGACGCGCGTGCCGCTGCCCTTGGCGATACGGCGCTTGCGGCTGTCCTTGATGAGCATTTTCGGATTGGCACTCGACCGTTCCTGGGCCGTCATGGATGTGATGATGGCTTCGATTCGTTTGAATTCTTTGCCGTCCATGTCGACTTTGTCGAGTTCTTTCTTATATTTCCCGATGCCCGGGATGAGGCTCAGGAGACTGCCCATATTGCCCATTTTCTTGATCATATGGAGCTGGGACAGGAAGTCATCGAAGGTGAAGGTACCACTTTTCATGGTCTTCTTCATGTTTTCCATCGATTCTTCATCGAAAGCCGCCTGGGCTTTTTCGATGATCGTTTCGACGTCGCCTAAGTCGAGGATACGCGATGCGTAGCGGTTCGGATGGAATTCTTCCAAGCCGTCGAGTTTTTCGCTGACGCCGATGAACTTAATCGGTTTGCCCGTGACGGCCTTGATGGACAAGGCGGCACCGCCGCGGGCATCGCCATCGAGCTTGGTCATGATGATACCGTCGATGCCGAGGGCTTTATCGAAGGCCGATGCAGCCGTAACGGCATCCTGACCGGTCATGGCGTCGACGACGAGCAGGATTTCATGGGGATGAACTTCATTCTTGATGTTGATGAGTTCGTCCATGAGGGTTTCATTGATATGTAAACGGCCGGCCGTATCGATGATGACGACATCGCGTAAATGGCTGGTCGCATAGGGAATAGCGTGCTGAGCAATGGCGACAGGGTTCTTGCTGCCCTCTTCGGTATAGACAGGCATGTCCAGTTCCTGGCCGAGGACCTGAAGCTGCGTGATAGCCGCTGGACGGTAGACGTCGGCTGCGACCATGAGCGGGCTCTTGCCCTGGGACTTCAGCTTCTTGGCCAGTTTAGCGGCTGTCGTCGTCTTACCAGCCCCCTGGAGGCCGACGAGCATGATGATGGTCGGTGGCTTGGGAGAAATGGTGATCCGGCTCTGTGTCCCGCCGAGGAGTTCCGTCAGTTCATCGCGGACGATCTTGATGACCGTCTGTGACGCATTGAGGCTGCCGAAGACTTCTTCGCCGACGGCCTTTTCTTTGACTTTCTTGATGAAATCTTTGGTGACGGCAAAGTTGACGTCCGCTTCCAGAAGGGCGCGGCGCATCTCTTTCAGCGCTTCGCTGACATCCTCTTCAGAAAGCTTCCCTTTGCCGCGGAGTTTTTTAAATGCCGCCTGGAATCGTTCGGACAGACTTTCAAATGGCATAAGGGGCCTCCTTCTATAACTCTATTTCATGCAAAAGCTGTTTCGCTCTTTCAAGGGTTTGCGGTTCTTCCCGGTCGAGAAGCCGCTCTACTTCATCGATCTTATCCCGGACCGCATCGTAGCGGGCCAGCAGATGAAGGCGCTGTTCGTAGCTTTCCAGCGAATGGGAAGCGCGCTTGAGCATATCATAGGCACCTTGGCGGGAAATGTGCAGTTCCTCCCCGATTTCGCTCAGGGACAGGTCCATATCGAAATACATTTCCATACAGCGCCGTTGTTTCTCCGTAAGCAAAGGCCCGTACAAATCGAGAAGCCGTCCCTTGCGGACTACATCTTCAAGCATGGCTTCACCGCCTTTCAAACAGCGTACTTTGGTATTATAACGGAAAGCAGCCTATCTGTCAAGTATTTTTACTTGTCAGGGGTTCGTAGGGGCCGCCCAAAGGGCGGGCCGCAGGTCGCAGGTCGCAGGCCGTGCCTCGTGGATGGCTTTAAATTTAGTCCCGTCTGCTAAAAACTACAAACTGCAAACTACCAACTATTACGGTACGATGGATACGCGGACGTCGTAGAAGGTGCTGCCGGCGCCTTCGTCGGTCAGGCGCTGGGACGTGAGGACGTTGACTGAGGCTCCCTGCCCTTTGACCCGTTCCCGCCACCAGACGCCTTCGCTGACGACCTGGCCCGGCACAGTCCGTTTAGAGATGACGACGGTGAAATCGGCCTGGCCCCGTTCATTGGCCAAGGTCACGGTCTGGCCGTCCTGCAGGCCATAGCGGGCCGCATCGTCGGGATGGACGAAGAGGTCCATTGTATGGCTGGCCGTCAGTTCGTCCCGTTCATTGAAGGACGAATCGAGGATGCGCATGTCCGGCCCGTTGACGAAAGCCAGCGTGCCGTCGTCTTCTGCAAGGGGCAGATAGTCCGGCAGGGCCGGCGTCAGGGCCGCGTTGTATATCTCGATTTTCCCCGACGGCGTGGCAAATCGCGTCTGGTAATCGTCCGGCATGGGCAGCGGCGTCGGCAGGCCCTGACTAAGGCGCTGCTGATCCACAGGCAGGGGCCATTTCGTCGTCGACGCAGCCAGGGCTTCGACGAGGTCCCGTTCTGAGCAATCGTAGAAATCATCGTCTATACCCATAGCATGGGCCAGGTCACAGGCGACGCGCCAGTTGGAGCGGCTCTGGCCGACAGGCGGGATGGCCGCATAGCCGCACTGGATCGTGTAGTTGCCATAGGAATAATAGGCGTCGTCGTGTTCCAGCGACGTCGTCGCCGGCAGGACGATATCGGCATAGCGGGCCGTATCGGTCATAAAGCGTTCGTGGACGACGGTAAATAAATCGTCCCGACAGAGGCCCTTCAGGACCTGGTTCTGGTCCGGCGCCGTGCAGGCCGGATTGGACGAATAGACGAAGAGGCTGCGGATGCGGTCGTCACCCGTCAGTGCCTGGCCCAGGCAGCACATGTTGACGACGCGCTTGCCAGGCTGTTTCCAATCGGAATGGGTGACGATTTCTTTATCATAGGCTTTCGACGCCGACGCCGAAGTCAAGAGGCCGGCTCCCTGCTTCCCCCAGGCGCCGACGACAGCCGGCAGGCAGGTGATGAGGCGCGTCGTCATGGCGCCGTTGCGATAGCGGGACTGGCCGCTGCCGAGGCGGATGAACGGCGCCCGGGCCCGGCCGTAGGCGTGGGCCAATTCGACGATGACGTCGGCCGGCACGCCGGTGATGCCCTGCGTTTTTTCCGGCGTATACTTGGACAGGACGTTCTTTTTCAAGTCCTCCCAGCCGAGGACGTTCCGGTCCAGGAAGGCTTCGTCAGCCAGGCCGTCACGGTCGAGGACATGCATCATGCCCAGGGCCAGGGCTCCATCCGTACCGGGGCGGACGGCGATGAAGTGGTCGGCCAGGTCGGCCGTCTTGTTGCGATAGGCATCGATACACCAGACGACGGCCCCTTTGGCCCGGGCCGCTTCGACGTCGTGGTGGAAGTGGATATTCGTGGCCAGCATATGGATGCTCCAGAGGAAGATGCAGTCGCTGTCCTGGGCTGCCTGCGGCGCCGTCGGCATGGTATTGCCCATGACGTCCTTGAAGCCCCGCCCTTTGGCCGGAGCGCAGATGGTCCGGTCCAGTTCCGAAGCACCCAAACGATAGAACAGGCCGTGCAGGGCGTCGTGCTGGACGATGCCCATGGTACCGGCATAAGAATAGGGCAGGATGGCTTCGGCACCGGCTTCGGCGATGATGGCCTTCCAGGTCCCGGCTATTTCTGCCAGGGCCTGGTCCCAGGAAATGGGCGCGAACTGGCCGCTTCCCTTGGGGCCAATCCGCTTCAGCGGCGTCGTCAGGCGGCGCGGCGAATGGACGGTCCGCTCATAATGGGCCATCTTCGGGCACAACGTCCCGCGCGTAAAGGGATGGGACTTGTCGCCGGCAACGGATACGACGCGGCCGCCGTCGACCGTCACGACGAGCCCGCAGGCATCGGGGCAGTCATACGGACAGACAGATGTACAGGTTTTCATGGTATCACCTCTTGTTTCGTGGAAAAAAGGAGCTGTCGCATCGCGACAGCTCCTTTTAAGCAGTTAGCAGTTAGGGGTTAGCAGTTAGCAGATGGCATAACCCTTCGTGCGACAGCGCCTTTTCTTGTAGGGGCGCCACGTGGGGCGCCCGCTCTGGGATAGGTACGATTTCCCGACCCGTTTGCTAGAAGAATCATCCAAATTCCTAACAGGTCTCCCACGTGGCCCCTACAAACTATAGAGCATAGGAACCCCGCGAGCGGTCCTTCTTCTTCCCAGGGGAAGCCTTAATGATGGAACAGGCGCAGGCCGGTCATGGCCATGGCGATGTTGTATTTATCGCACGTTTCGATGACATTGTCGTCGCGGATGGAGCCGCCGGCCTGGGCGATGTAGTCGACGCCGCTGCGATGGGCCCGTTCAATGTTGTCGCCAAAGGGGAAGAAGGCATCGCTGCCCAGGGCTACGCCGTGGAGCTGGGCGATCCAGGCTTTCTTTTCTTCCCGTGTGAGCGGTTCCGGTTTTTCCGTGAACAAGTCCTGCCAGATGCCGTCGGCCAGGACGTCTTCGTAGTCATCGGAGATGTAGACGTCGATAGCGTTGTCGCGGTTCGGACGGCGGACATCGTCGCGGAAAGGCAGGTTCAGGACTTTCGGGTTCTGGCGGAGCCACCAGATATCGGCCTTGTTGCCAGCCAGGCGCGTGCAGTGGACGCGGGACTGCTGGCCAGCGCCGACGCCGATGGTCATGCCGTCTTTGACGTAGCAGACCGAATTGGACTGGGTATATTTCAAAGTGATGAGGGCGATCATCAAATCGCGCTGAGCTGCTGCCGGGATATTCTTGTTCTTCGTCGGGACATTTTTGAAGAGGTCCGTCGTAATCTTGGCTTCATTGCGTTCCTGTTCAAAAGTGACGCCATAGACTTCCTTCGATTCGACGAGGCGCGGCTTGTAGTCCGGGTTTATCTGGAGGACGCAGTAATTCCCCTTCTTCTTGGTCTTCAAAATAGCCAAGGCTTCGTCGCTGTAGCCCGGAGCGATGACGCCGTCCGAGACTTCCCGCTTGAGGAGCGTTGCCGTTTCGACATCGCAGACGTCGGACAGAGCGACGAAATCGCCGTACGAGCTCATGCGGTCAGCACCGCGGGCGCAGGCATAGGCCGAAGCCAGGGGGGACAATTTCAAATCGTCGACCCAGTATATCTTTTTCAGGGTATCACTCATGTCCGTAGCGACGGCGGCCCCAGCCGGGCTGACGTGCTTGAAGGAAGCCGCTGCCGGAAGGCCTGTCGCTTCTTTCAATTCTTTGACCAGCTGATAGCTGTTGAAGGCGTCGAGCAAATTAATATAACCGGGACGGCCGTTGAGGACCGTAAAGGGCAGGTCGCTGCCATCTTTCATATAAACCCGGGCCGACGACTGGTTGGGATTGCAGCCGTATTTTAATTGCAGTTCTTTCATGGTGATTCCTCCTGAATAGTTAAGCAAAAATAAAAAATACCGACACTTCTGGAACGTTTCGCCCAGACGGTCGGCTCGTACGAATCATGCTCCCCGTGGTAACTCCACTTCCGTCAGTCACATGTTTCAGATTTATTATACCGTCCGCAGACGGGAGATGTCAAGAAAAAGGACCGCCCTTCGGACGGTCCCTTTTTCTGTAGGGGCGCCACGTGGGGCGTCCGCTCCAGGATGATGTGATTTCCATTTCCCATTCGGTTTACTGGGAGAAACATCCAAATTCCGAACGGGGCGCCCACGTGCGCCCCCTACAGTGCCACTATCCACTAACCCGCCTGTTGTTCAAAGATGTCCTGGGCCAGGCCCATGGGTTCATCGCGGAAGAGGCGTTCATCCATGGTCTTCAGATTTTCGGCGATGTGCGGTACGAATTCCATCTGGTCGAGGATGTCCTTTTGCAGATCCACGCCCGGTGCGATTTCCGTGAGGACTAAGCCCTTATCGGTGAGGACGAAGACACAGCGTTCGGTGATGAACATGACCTGCTGGTTGTGTTTATGGGCATATTCAGCACTGAAGGTAATCTGGCCGACCTTATCGATGAATTTCTGGACAGCCCCTTCATGGGTGATGACCAGTTTGCCGTCCCGGATTTCTTCGCGCAGGCCCTTGGCCGTAAAGGTGCCGCAGAAGACGACTTTATGCGTATTCTGGGTGATGTTGATGAAGCCGCCGCAGCCGGCGATGCGGTCTTTGAACTTGCTGACGTTGACGTCGCCTTTGGCGTTACATTCTGCCATGCCCAGGAAAGCCATATCCAAGCCACCGCCATCGTAAAAGTCGAACTGATACGGATGGTCGACGATGGCATCGGCGTTGGCCGAACCGCCAAAGTCCGCGCCGCTGGCCGGTACGCCGCCGATAGGCCCGGCTTCGACGGTCAGGGTCAGCTGGTCGCCGATACCTTCTTCGTTAGCTACGCTGGAAACACCTTCAGGAATCCCGATGCCCAGGTTGACGACGGCGTTGGGAACGAGTTCCATCGCAGCCCGACGGGCGATAACCTTGCGGGCATTGAGTTCCATCGGCGGAATCTGGGACAAAGGCATACGCATTTCACCGGTATAAGCCGGGTTCTGGACCTGACGGACCTTGGACAAGACGATGTAGTCGACGTCGATGCCCGGCAGGACGACGTGTTTCGGCGGAATCGTCCGGTTTTCGGCCAGCGTTTCGACCTGGACGATGACCATGCCGCCACTGGCTTTGGCTGCCAGGGCCATGGGCAGGAGTTCCATGCGGACTTCTTCATTATCCGTCGATACGTTGCCATTCAAGTCGGCGCAGGTCCCGTGGACGATAGCGACGTCGATGGGGAACGGTTTGTACCAGAGATATTCTTCGCCGTCCAGTTCCTTGACTTCTACCAGGTCTTCCTTAGTGATGCTGTTCAATTTCCCGCCTTCGATGCGGGGGTCGACGAAGGTATTGAGGCCGACACGGGTAAACAGGCCCGGTTTGCGGCCGGCAATGCTGCGGAACCACTGGGCCATCGTGCCCTGCGGCAGGTTGTAGCCTTCGACCTTATTGTCCATGACCAGTTTCCCCAGTTTGGGAGCCAGGTTGTAATGACCGGCAATAACCCGTTTCAGCATGCCTTCGTGGGCGAAATGGCTGGCACCCTTGCTCACACCGTCACCGATGCCGGCCGTATGGACCAGTGTCAGCTGCTGCGGATATCCGGTCTTGGTAAAGCGGTCTTCCAGGGCCTGCAATACTTCTTCCGGCAATGCACACTGTGCAAAACCACAAACGGCGATAGTCGAACGATCTTTAATAAGCGATGCTGCATTTTCTGCTGTAATCAGTTTTGCCATGATGACTTCCTCCTTATAGATTTCCTTACTTGTCTTCGATGAGCTCTTTTTCTTCTCATCTTCTGGCTTTAGTATAGCCCCTTTTGCCCTTGAAAAATACGCACAAAGCCGTGACAAAAGATGAAAAACTTGCCTCAAAGATGACAAATATGACAAGGCCTTTCCTTGAAGGTGTCCTGGCCAGGCTATATAATGAATATAAGGAATATAAGGAATATACACGTATTCAAATCTATCATCAAGGGAGTCCTGTTCATGAATCCTTATGCAGAAGTCCTCAAGCAGCTGCTGCAATATACAGAGACGAAATATACGACCTTATCCCAGGCCATCGACTACGACATGTCCTACATCAGCAAATGGGTCAACGGCGCCCGCCTGCCGGCTTCACGCCATGCCGACCGCATCCACGAGGACATGGCCCGCTTCTTTGCCAACACGGCCCAGAAACAGCACCAGGAAGGGGACCTGAAGCGCATCTTCTCCTTTGCCGACGACGGCCAGGATCTGGCCTTCCATCTCTACGACCTGCTAAGCCGTGCCTACCGCCAGGCCCAGACCAGGAAGGGGAAAAGTGAAAGCCGCGACCAGGCCATCCATTTCTACGCCGGCCGCGCTGACTGCCACACGGCCCTGTGCCAGCTGCTCCACCAATACCTGGAAGGCCTCCAGTCCCAGGGAATGCTGGTCATGACCGGCCAGTTCCACGTCCTCGACCAGAACGGCATCTGGCAGCTCCTGGAAGAATGTCACAACGACCGCTGGTCCTGCGACGTCCACTTAGGCCTGAAGATGGACGTCTTTGCCGATCATATGCCCCAGGCCGCCAGCAGCCTCTATCAGTGTCTGGACCACTTATTGACCTATAATTTCACCATGCACGAAATCGACCACGAATCGTACCGCAACATCATCGTCCTCAAAGACGCCTTTGCCTACCTCTACTACGTCGACGGCGACGACTACATCGACATGTGCCTGACCATCACCGACCCGGCCCAGGTCCGGGAAATCTATAAGAAGTGCTGCGCCTACATGATGGTCCAGCCCGTCCTCATGGAGCCCCGCCAGTCCCTGGGCATGGAAAAATTCGGCTACCGCGACATCTTCTTTACATCCAACAACTACCTCTTCTTCCTGACCAACGGCCTGGAATTCCTCCTCCCCGACGAAGTCTATACGTCGCTGTGCCAACTCATCGACGAAGGAAAATATCCCAATGCCACCAAAGAATGGGTCCGGCGCATCCAGTACATCTGGTACCGCATCATCGAACAGGGGCGCATGAAAATCATCATGCCCAAGAATTCCATCATCCGCTACCTGGAAACGGGCTGCTTCTACCTGACCGACATGAACTACCAGATGACGCCAGACGAAAGAAAGGCCCAGCTCAACCTCATCGTCGAAAAGATGAAGCAGAACCCGGCCATTACTTACGGGATTCTCCTCCCGGCATCGGGAGAAAGCAGTTATACGAATTTTTCTAATCTCGCTTTTTACGGCAATCACACGTCAGCTTTCTTCAAAAAGAACACGCACCACATATTGCCCCAGACCAAGCCCATTTACTTGCTCAATAATTCCCAGCTCATCGGCTGTATGCATGATTTCTTCGACGGCCTGAGCCATTCTCCTCAGTACAAGGGCTTCTCGGCGGAAAATGTCGACGCCCTGCGGGGCCTGATTACGCCGCTCATGATGGTCCTGACCGAAGAAAACGGCGACGCCTAGTCTTCAGGCTGGGAAATGCTACGGACCGTGATTTTGAGGATCTCGACGGACATGCCCGTCGTGTATTCCACTTCCTGCTGGATGTCCCGGCGGATACGGCTCATGAGCTTCTTGATGTTCTGGCCATAGGCGATGGTCAGGGACAGGATGATGGCCAGGCCATTGCGCGTCGAGTTGTAATTGATGGCCACCCGCAGGCGGTTGATCTTGGTGACGCCGTCGTTCTTGGCCAGGGCATGGCGCACCAGGGCTTCCAAGACGTCGTTGGAAAAGGTCAGTTTCCCGTAATAACTGAAGACGGGCCGGACGACGGACCGTTCAAAAGGCGATATCTTCTTGCCGTTGCGGCCATAGAAGAAGGAACGGATCGGGTCCAGGAGATAGCCCTGGAAATGGGGCTTCAGTTCCATCGTCGGCACGGGGATGATGTGCTTGCCCTCTTTGATGCGGATGGCCCGGGCCTTGGCGATTTCCGACGGGCACGACACATCTTCGATGCGGATGAACTGCGACGCTTCCGGCAGGTGCAGGGACTCACAGATGCGGTGTATCATGTGCTTCGACGTGCCCAGGATGAGCAATTTATCGGGATGTATCTTCTCCAGCGCCGCCCGCATGGCCGCTGCGTCTTCGGGCTTGTTGAAGATAGCTCGGCGCACGGCTTTCAGGCGGTTCGTCTCTTCTTTGGCCGACCGGCCGGCGACGATGCGGTTGTGGTCGATGAGCAGGCCGTCGTCGATGATGGCCTGGATATCGTGGTCATAGGCGACGACCAGGGCGTGATGGCTCTTGCCCGTGCCGCTGGCGCCGATAAAACCGAAAACCTCCATAATCTCACCTGCTTTTCTTTAGGTTCCCTTCTACATGGTCGAGCAGAGCTTTTACCGCCTTGGCATCGACGGTAAAGACGCCGACCTTTTCGGGGAAACGGCCTGTCGTGCCGTGGAAATCTGAGCCGCCGCTGACGTACCCATGGCGGTCCTCAGCCAGTTTCAAGAATTCTTTATAGCGGCCGCGGTTCTTGGGATGATAGACTTCGACGCCGTCAAAGTCATGGGCCAGGACCTGGTCCAGCGTCCGCTTGAGCAGGCCCGGATGGGCCAGGATGGCCGTACCGCCGGCCTGGCGGATGAGGGCCACGCAGTCGTCGATGCTGCGGCGGTGATAAGGGACGTAAGCCGGACCGCCGCGGTAGAGCAGTTTATCGAAGACCGTCTTGACGTCGGGGAAATAGCCCTTGGCCACGAGCAGGCGGGCAATGTGGGGCCGGCCGACAGTCCCGCCCTGGCGCAGTGTCGCTTCGATGCCGCTGCGATTGATGTCATAGCCTAAGCTGCGGCAGCGGTCGACGATTTCCAGGGCCCTGTTGAAGCGCCGTTCCTTGAATTGTGCGCAGTAAGCCTGCAAGCCGGCGTCAGCCGTGTCGATGCCGTAGCCCAGGATGTGCACATCTTCGCCGTCACATTCCGAGCTGATTTCAATAGCCGGGATGACGCGGACGCCTGCGGCGAAACGATGGCTGCCGTCATAAGCCGCTACCGTATCGTGGTCGGAAATAGCCATGACGCTGAGCCCGGCGTCGACGGCCATCTGTGTTAGTTGTTCCGGTGTATATACGCCGTCTGAACAAGTCGTATGCATATGTAAATCAACGATCATGGGACGCCACGCCTCCCTGCAATAAGTGAAGAATGGATTTGATGCCGACGCCGGTCGCCCCGATGAGGCCCGTTTCGTCGGCCTTTTCATTGAAGGCCGGGCCGGCGATGTCCAAGTGGATCCACGGCGTGCCGTCGTGGACGAACTGCTTGAGGAAGAGGCCTGCCGTGATGGCTCCCGCTTCGGAGCCGCCGACGTTCTTCAAATCGGCGACGTCGCTTTCCAGGAACTTTTCATATTCTTCATCAGCCGGCAGCTGCCATATCTTTTCGTGAACTTCCGTCGCAGCGCTGAAGAAACGGTTCATCCATTCCTGGTCGTTGCCGATCATGCCCGTCCGCACGGTCCCCAGGGCCGTCACGCAGGCACCGGTCAAAGTCGCCAGGTCGATGAGACGCGTCGCCCCCTTTTCCTGAGCATACGTCAGGGCATCGGCCAGGATGAGCCGCCCTTCGGCATCGGTGTTCTTGACTTCGACCGTCTTGCCGTTGTACATGGTCAGGATGTCGTCGACGTGATAAGCCATGCCGGAGGGAATATTTTCGACCAGCGGGAGGACGGCCAGGACGTTGACGGGATATTTGAGCAGCATCAAAGCCCGCATGACGCCGACAGCCGCTGCGGCACCGGCCATGTCGTCCTTCATGAATTCCAGATTGGCATGGCTCTTGAGGGACAGGCCGCCGCTGTCATAAGTGACGCCCTTGCCGACGATGCCCAGGACTTCCCGGCTGTTAGGGTCGCCCTGGTAGGCAATGGACAGGAGCTGGGGCGGGTTCATGCTGCCCTTGCCGACGGCGACGATGCCGCCCATATGGCGTTTTTCCAGGGCCCATTTATTGAGATTCTCTATGAGGATGTTGTCGCCTTTGAGCATGGCCCCGACGATATCGGCAAACTTGCGCGGCGTCAAATCATTGGACGGCATGTTGACCAGGTCCCGCGCCGCGTAGATGCCTTCATAGATGGATGTATACATGTAGCACATGGAATTGAATTCCTTCGGGCGCAGGCTGTGGGTCAGGATATTGATATTCCCGATAGTCCGGCTCTTGGCCTGGCGTTTATAGTGATTGAATTCGTAATTACGGTAGAGCAGGCCATCGATGAGGGACCCCAGGTCCATATCCAGGGTATCGGCCATGACAGCCAGTTCGCTGACGCCTTCTTTCATGGCTGCGGCCATGAGGCGCCGGGCCATGCGGAAATCTTCATACGTCGAATAGCGGATGGGCTTCCCTTCCAAGCCGATGAGGAAATAGGTCCTGGCCCGGCCGTCAGACAGGCAGTGGAAGACGTGAAGGGACGTATGCTGCAAAATCTCCGGGTGCTGTCCGGCATAGGCCCGGATGAGCTGGACATCCCCTTCGGGCAGCTGGCGCAGCGTCGACCCCCGTTCATTCAGGCCGACAGCGACAGTGTCCATGCCGCCATTGCCATTATAAGTAATCATACACATCGCTCACTTTCAATCTATCAACAAACGAGTAGTTTTTGTAAAATATCACTTCTTTCATTATACATTCGCCGTGTCGCCAAAATCAAGAATCGGGGGAAATTCAAGATTCTGTAAATTTTCTTAAAAAAGCGCTTGCATTTCTCTGAGGTTTAGTGTATTATATTACATGTGCTCAGGAAACAGCGAGTACGAAGGACAACAAAATATGGACCATTAGCTCAGCTGGCAGAGCACCTGACTCTTAATCAGGGTGTCCAGGGTTCGATCCCCTGATGGTCCACCAGAATGAAAAAGGCTTGTCGCATGTGCGGCAAGCCTTTTTTAAGCTGTAGGGGCTCGCACGTGGCGAGCCCGCTCTAGAAATATATACGATTTACCGCCCAGTTTGCTAGAATAATCATCCAAATCCAACGGGTCGCCCACGCGGCGACCCCTACGAACTATAAAACAACAGGGACCACGCATGATGACATAAGTCTTCGTGCGTAGTCCCTGTTTAAGTTATTCATTGTTAGCAGTTCGTAAAAACCAGACGCCCAAGCTGCTAACGGCTAACTGCTAGCTGCCAGCCCCTTACAAATGATAGGGTTCGTGCCGGTCGATTTTGATGGCGCGGTAGATTTGTTCTAATAAGAGGAGGCGTATCATCTGATGGGTCAGGGTGATGCGGCCAAAGGAGATACAGCTGTCGGCTCTGCGGCGGACGAGGTCGCTCAGGCCGAAGGGGCCGCCGATGATGAAGGAGATTTCGCTGCAGCCGTACAGGGCCAGTTTGGCAAAGGACGCCGCCAGGTCTTCAGACGACACGAGCTTGCCCTGCACGTCCAGAGCGAAGAGGTGCGAGCCCTGGCGGACGTGGCGCAGCATCTTCTCCCCTTCCCTGTCGAGGACCTGGGTCTTCTGGGCCGGCGACGGGTTGTCGGGCATCTTCTCTTCGGGCAGGACGGTGAGCTCGACCTGGCCGTACGGGCGCAGGCGCTTCAAGAACTCATCGATGCCGGCCGTGAGGTATTTCTCCTTGATCTTGCCGATGGTAATGACGTGGTACTTCATCAGTTGGTCCCGTCTTCCTGGTCGGACGAATCATTCTGCGGGCTTTCCTGGAGGACGACGGTGACTTCGTGGTCCGAGCCGTTGCGCGTGTAGTCGAGGCTGACCGAATCGCCGACGTTGTGTTTATCCATGACGCTCTGGAGAGCGCTGAAGTCTTTGACATCCGTGCCGTCGAGTTTCAGGATGACGTCGCCATGGCGGAGGCCTGCCTGGTCGAGAGGACCGCCGGCAGCGACTTTATAGACGTAGATGCCGGCTACGTTCAGCTTCATGCCGAAACGGGCTGCCATCTGCTGGTCCAGACCGTATAAGCCGAGGTACGGGCGGACGACTTTGCCGTTCTTGATGAGGTCCTGCAAAATCGGACGGGCTGCGTTGATAGGAATGGCAAAGCCCAGGCCTTCGACGCCTTCCTTGGAAATCTTGGCGCTGTTGATACCGATGACCTTGCCGTCGGCGTCGACGAGGGCGCCGCCAGAATTGCCCGGATTGATGGCTGCGTCGGTCTGGATGAGCTTCATGCTCTGGCCTTCAGCCCCGATGGTCCGATTGAGGGAGCTGATGACGCCGACTGTGACTGTGCCCTGGAATTCCAGGCCCAGGGGGTTGCCGATAGCAATGGCCGGTTCGCCGACCTGGAGGGAATCGCTGTCGCCGAATTCAGCGACGGGCAGGTTGTCCATCTTGATCTTGACGACGGCCAGGTCCGTCTTTTCATCGCGGCCGACGACAGTCCCTTCGGTACTCTGGCCATCGGCCAAAGAAACGATGACCGTCTTGGCCGTGCCGACGACGTGGTTATTAGTGACGATATAGCCGGCCTTGTCGAAGATGACGCCAGAGCCGACGCCTTCACCGACCAGGACTTTGCGGTTGAACATATCGCGGTTATAGACTTTCGTCGTAATGCCGACGACAGCCGGGTTGACTTTCTTGGCAGCCTGGACGACGGCCGTATTGCGGGCATCGGAAATGGAATCCGATTTCGACGGTTCCTGGAGCTGGTTCACCGTCCCGTTATAGGTACCGCTCGGCGTAAAAAAGGCATCGTGGATCTTGAAACCGCCGAAGACGCCGACGGCGATGAGGACGACGGCGGCTGCCGCCGTAATGACATGTTTGCGTTGCATCATAATTCATGACTCCTTTCCTGGAAGCGGACGCTGCCCTTCTGGCAGGCCAACCGCAATAAAATATCCTGGCCGATGACCCGTCCGGCCTGAGACAGGATAGTGCGCATCGTGTGCAGCGCCAGGGCCGGCGTGTTATTCTTTTCGCTGCGGTGTGCCAGGAGGACCCGCATGACGCCCTTCGTCGGCAGACCGGCCAGGAAAGCGGCTGCCGTCTTGTTGGACAGATGGCCCCAGCGGCCGAGGATGCGCTGCTGGAGCGGATAGGGATAGGGCCCGTTGCGGACCATGCCTTCGTCGTGATTGGCTTCTAAAATGAGGATGTCCGCATAAGCCGCTGCCGCCGCGACGTCAGGGCTGACACAGCCTAAATCTGTCGCCAGGGTGATCTTCGATTCGCCGTGGCAGACCGTATAGCCGACGGGCCGCACGGCATCGTGGGATATGGCAAAGGGAATGACCTGGATATCCTTCAGGCCGACGCGGCGTGTCAGGCGGACGAAGCGGTCCTGGAAGCCTTCCACTTTCCGGCCTATGGCCTGCCAGGTCTCGGCTGTCGTATAGACGGGCATGTCCGTCCGCTTGAGGAGCGTCGCCAGGCCGTTGACGTGGTCCGAATGTTCATGGGTGATGAAGACGGCATCGAGGTCCCCTAAAGCGCAGCCGTAGCGCTTCAATCCCTGTTCGATGCGGCGGCAGCTGATGCCGGCATCGATGAGGATATTCGTCTTGCCACAACGGATATAAGCGGCATTGCCCTTGCTGCCGCTGGCCAGCATGCTGACCAGGCAGTCTCCTGCCCGAGCTTCACCGCCGAGATTGGGAATCGTATCGGCCGCTGTCGGTGGTGCCGTGACGGCCGCCCTGCACCCGGCCTGCTGCCGGGCCGCCTGGATAGACAGGGCCATTTCCTGGAGCTGCCTTTCACTTTCCGTCATGGTCTTCCCTCCTTCTGTTGAAAAAAAAAAACCATCGTTCCGGAATAATCCAAACGATGGTCTGTGTGGTGGGCCTAGGTGGACTCGAACCACCGACCTCACGCTTATCAGGCGTGCGCTCTAACCAGCTGAGCTATAGGCCCATGTCATGGGACTTGCTTAGTATAACATACCGCAGGAAATTGTCAAGTGAAAAATTGGTGGGCCTAGGTGGACTTGAACCACCGACCTCACGCTTATCAGGCGTGCGCTCTAACCAGCTGAGCTATAGGCCCATTTCCTAACGACTCGTTTAGTATACCACAGATACAGGACGTGTCAAGGAAATTTTTCCAATTTCTTACATCTTTTTACTTATACTGTTCCATCAGTTTCTTAAAGGCAGCAAAGGACCGTTTAATCATATCCGGATCGACGCAGTACGATACGCGGACATAGCCAGGGCAGCCAAAGCTGTCGGCCGGTACGATGAGCAGATTCAGCTTCTTGGCCTTGTCGGAGAAAGCCTTGGCATCGGCTTCAGGCGATTTGACGAAGAGGTAGAAAGCGCCGCTCGGATAGACGCAGTCGTAGCCCATTTCTCTTAAACCATTATATAAGAGCTTGCGGTTTTCGTCGTAAATGTTCATGTCGCCAGTCTGGCCCAGGCATTTGAGGACGACGTCCTGGAAAAGATGAGGTGCGCAGACAAAGCCCATGGAACGGGCGGCACCGCAGACAGCTGTATAGACTTCCTGGGCATCGGCAGCGCAGTCCGGAACCAGGACATAGCCGATACGTTCGCCCGGCAGGCTCAGGGATTTACTGTACGAATAGCAGATGATCGTGTCTTTGTAGAATTTCGGGACATAGAGGATGGGAAGGCCATCGTAAATGATTTCCCGGTACGGTTCATCTGAAATGATATAGATAGGATGGCCGATTTCCTGGGACTTCCGCGTCAGCAGGGCCGCCAATTTTTCATAGGTATCAGCCGAGTAGACGACGCCAGACGGGTTATTCGGCGAATTGATGATGATTGCCCGTGTATGCGGTGTAATGGCCTTTTCCAGGGCGTCCAGAGAAATCTGGAAGTGTTCCGTATCCGGCGGCAGGACGACGGCTTTGGCATTGGCATTGTGGACAAAGACCGTATATTCCGGGAAGAACGGCGCAATGAGGATGATTTTGTCATCCGGGCCTTCGACGAGGGCTTTGAGGCTGATGGTCAGCGAAGCTGCAGCCCCGCAGGTCATGTAGAAATTATCGGCCCGTACCTGGGCGTCATAAGTCTGGTTCATGTAATCGGCCAGGCCCTGGCGGACAGACGCATCACCGGAAGCTGCCGTATAGCCGTGGATGGCCACGGATTCCCGCGTTTCCAAGATGTCTTCAATGGCTTCTTTGACACAGGCCGGGGCCGGGACGGTCGGATTGCCGATGCTGAAATCGAAGACATTTTCCTTACCGACGATAGCCGCTTGTTCCTGTCCATAAGCGAAGAGGTCACGGATGACCGAAGCCTGGGAGCCCAAGGCGTACATTTCTTTTGATGCCATAATAACAACTCCTTTTAATATATATTGATTAGTTTGTTATTATTATAACACCAATATGAAAAGGAAAACAGCCTATGCTATAATAGATATGATTTCAACTTCCTGAAAGGAGAATTTGCATGAAGAAACTGAGTCCTTATGTATACCTATTCGCTACGGGCCATTTTTCCGTAGACTGGGCGCAAGGCGCCATTCCGGCCCTCCTGCCCTATTTCATCTCGTCGTGCAACCTGAACTATCAGGACGCAGCGACGCTCATCTTTGCCAACATGCTCTTATCATCGGTTTCCCAGCCTATTTTCGGTTATTATTCCGACAAGGTGTCCAAGCCCTGGTTCGCTCCGCTCGGCCCCATCCTCTGCGGCCTCTGCCTGACGATGCTGGCCTTTACGCAGAACTACTGGCTCATCTTCCTCTGCTCCATGTTCAGCGGCTTCGGCTCTTCCATCTATCATCCCGAAGCGGCCCGCATGGTCAATAACATCGCCGGCGACCGCAAGGGACAGGCTATGGGGACCTTTTCCGTCGGCGGCAATGCCGGCTTCGCCATCGGCCCCATGGTTGCCGGAGCCTGTGCCTATGCCTTCGACATCCACGGTCTGGTCGTCTTCGGCATCGTCAACGCCCTCATCGCCTTCGTCCTCTACCATCAGATGCCGCACATCTTATCTCTGGTCAGCGAAGCGGCGACGGCCGAAAAGAAAGCCCATCCCGGGGAAGTCCGGACCAACGACTGGAGTGCCTTCGCCCGCCTGTCCGTCGTCATCTTCGTTCGTTCCATCGGCTTTACGGTCTGCAATACCTTCATTCCCCTCTACTGGATCCACGTCCTCCATGCCTCGCCGGCAACGGGCAGTCTGGCCCTGTCCATCCTCTTTTCCATGGGCGTCGTCATCACCTTCATCGGCGGCGTCCTGGCAGACCGCTTCGGCTTCCTCCGCGTCCTTCGCGGCTCTATGGTGATCATGATTCCGTCCATGTTCTTCCTGGTCAACAGTACGGACATCGTCACGGCGACGCTGCTGCTCCTTCCCGTCGCCTTCTCGCTCTTCGCCGCCTACAGCCCCATCGTCGTCCTCGGCCAGACTTACCTCGGCAAGAACGTCGGCTTCGCTTCTGGCGTCACCCTGGGCCTGACGACGACCATCGGCGGCCTCATCTCGCCCATCGTTGGCTGGGGTGCCGACCAGTGGGGCATCTCCCCGGCCCTGCAATGCCTCTGGATCAGCGCCATCTTCGGCGCCATCTTCGCCTTCCTCATCCCCGTGCCCAAAGCCTGGCGGCATTGATTGTAGGGGTTAGTGGCTAGTGGTTAGTGGTTAGTGGCTAACTGCTGACCGCTGACTGCTGCAAAGCAAAAATCCCCTGCATGATGGTGGAAACCTTCATGCAGGGGATTTTATTTGCATAGATTACTGTGCTTTTGCGACTTCTACGAGTTTTGCGAAAGCAGCTGCGTCGTTGACAGCGAGGTCAGCGAGCATTTTGCGGTTTACGATGACGCCAGCTTTGGTCAGGCCGCAGATGAAGCGGCTGTAGCTGAGGCCGTTAGCACGGGTTGCGGCGTTGATACGGGCAATCCACAATTTACGGAATTCGCGTTTCTTGGCGCGGCGGTCACGACGAGCGTAGTAGAGCGCTTTCATGACGCTTTCGTTAGCTTTTTTGAAGAGACGGCTGCGGGTACCGCGGTAGCCTTTAGCCATTTTTAAGATTTTTTTATGACGAGCGTGTGCTGTAACGCCAACTTTAATTCTTGCCATTAGTCTATTCCTCCGAATCTATATCAAAAAGTATATTACGCTATTAGATGAACGGGCACATCTTGCGGACGGCTTCGGTCATGGTCTTGGAAACGAGCGTAGCTTTTCTCAGGTTACGTTTACGTTTCGGGCTCTTGCTTTCCAGGATGTGGCTCTTATACGGTTTCATGCGTTTGATTTTACCTGTACCAGTTGTGTTAAAGCGTTTTGCCGCAGCACGGCGAGTTTTCAATTTCGGCATAATAATTGTCCTCCTGTTACTTCTTGTTGACAGCGATGACCATGGTCATGTTTCTGCCTTCAATTTTAGGTTCTTTTTCTACATGGGCGGTGTCTTTCAATTCATCAGCGAATCGAACCAGCAAATCACGACCCAGTTCCGGATGGCTCATTTCGCGGCCGCGGAACATGATCGTAACTTTGACTTTGCTGCCTTCACCCAGGAAACGCTGCGCAGCTTTCATCTTAACGTAGAAGTCATGGTCTTCGATATTGGGACGAAGTTTTACTTCTTTCAATGTCAAGACTTTCTGTTTTTTCTTGGCTTCCTTTTCACGCTTCTGCTGTTCATAACGGTATTTACCGTAGTTCATGATGCGGCAGACAGGCGGTTTGCCATTCGGTGCGACTTCTACCAGGTCTAAATGCCGTTCTTCCGCAATCTGGCGGGCCGAACGGAGAGACATAACACCGAGCTGTTCGTTAGAATCACTGACCACGCGTACTTCACGGGCTCTGATTTGATCGTTGATACGTAATTCCTTACTAATCGTCTTTCACCTCCGAAATAAAAAAGAACGGATAGCATCGCTATCCGCTCTACGTTTCCGTCATAGACCTTAGTGACTCCAGCGCCTTGTAAGGTGAGAAGCGGATAGCTTCTGCTTTATTTTCAACAGTACATATTATATCAGCCTTCACAGGCCTTGTCAAGATTATTTAACTTTGACGAAGCGGTAATCCTGTTCGGCACGGGGATATTTTTCCTTATCGACTTCGCTCATGAAATCCTTCAGCGGACGGGCATAGGTCTTCATCGTGTCGTGCAAGGCTTTGTAAATGACGAATTTTTCACCTGTCTCCGTATGTTCGGCAATGGTAATAATTTCATAGGTATTCTTCTTGAAGTGGCGCCAAATTTCATGTGCTTTCGGTAATTCTCTCATCGATAACCCTCCTAATAATCTACATTACTAACCTGGTGTAATTATACCATAGTTTCTCTTTATTTCAATGGCTTCATGATGGGAGCCGCCGGCCTTTTCTGCCGCAGCTGGTCCAAAGCAGCCTGTACGGCCGGCACATCGATGCAGTCGCTTTCCTTTTCAGCGACGTCGATGCCCAGGCGCAGCTTGGCTTCCTTCTTGATGGCCTTATAGAGGCCTTTGGGGAAATCGGCCAACGTCGTCGTCACGCCCCGCGGGAAGACGGCTTCCCGTTCCAGCGTATAGCCGTCGGGATAACGGCGGGAACAGCGGGGATGATACATGTCGACATACAGGCGGTCGACGAACTTGCCACTGACATTGGTCAATTCAAAGACGTCCAGGTTCCCGACCTGACCGGCCTTGTGGAAAAAGACCATGGAACCCGTCCGGCGCAGGCGCAGGCGCGACAAATAGACGAATTCACCGCTCGGTCCGTTGACGGGGATGGGATTGGTCGCATCATGGCCAAAACGGCCGTAAGCTCCGGGAAGGACATCGCAGTCTTCCCCATGCCGTACCTTGTCGGCCAGCTCTCCCGATAAAGCCTGGTTCTGCAATTCCGGTGAATTAAAGATCTGCAAGGCATTGTCATAGATCTCCTCGCTCTTCGTCCGCTGATGTTCTTTAAAAAAGGCATCAAAAAATCCCATAGTCTTCCTCCTAATATATATAATACATTAATAATAGCATCTTTAATGGATATCATCCGCCAAACACTCAACCTGTCATCTGGCAGATATACTTATTATAATTATAAGGCATTTCACGCCATGCCGCTAGTGCCGAGAAAAGCGTCTTTTACTAAGTTTTAAGTTCTTCCTTTATTTAAACGTAAATTTTAATATTTTTCTGTTATGAATAAATATCTATTTTACAGTGCTTTATACTTCCTGTTTTTTACCTCATCTTTCTTCTTTTTAAAAAATCAGCTCCCCCATTTTCTTGATTTTATATCGTCATTTAGCCATTTATTGCCTTTAAATCATTTATCAGCCCTGTCGTTGCATTTTTCAGCCATTGATTTTATTTACTCGTATGTTATTATATTTATAGATAAAGAGTTCTCCTACAGGTAGAACGAATATCTGGTAATCATTTAAAATTATTAAGTATCGTCATAT
Source organism: Megasphaera intestinihominis (assembly GCF_040096415.1). Lineage (NCBI taxonomy): Bacteria > Bacillati > Bacillota > Negativicutes > Veillonellales > Veillonellaceae > Megasphaera > Megasphaera intestinihominis. The sequence continues at coordinate 8,382 of NZ_JBBMEU010000013.1, read as the reverse complement.
AATAAGGAAGAAAAGAGGTAAGAACTATGAACTTAAGTGCCAATGCAAAAATCATCATCTCCATGAGTGCTTTACTTTCATACAGTTTCATCGCTCATCTTCTTTAAGAGGGATAGGAAAAGGGCTCGTGGCTAGGGGCTAGGGGTTCGTAGGGGCCGTCCCAAAGGGCGGCCCGCCTAGGAAATGTGCGATTTCCCACTCCGTTTGCTGAGAGAATTTCCAAAATTCATAACGGGCTCCCCACGTGGCGCCCCTACAAACTCCGTACTACAAACTATGTTGAAAGAGCAACCTCTCAGTCAGCTTCGCTGACAGCTCTCCTATGAGGAGAGCCGGGCCGCCCGCTGGGACGGCCCTTACATAACTATACGCATAGCGAATTATTCGTCCACTTTATTCTTTTCGCATCTGCTTCTTCCTTTAGCATGAGTATCTAGCATAAGAAAAATTCATTTTCCTCTTGCATTTCATTGTGAAAAAATGTACTATATAGACATGGAGATTGTGAAATTTAGAACTCAAGTTCTTCATTTCAGCGTAACCCCCAAGGAGCTGCGTAAGCGGCGGCTCCGTCAAAAAAGTCTTATATACTATATTATTCTATACTCTGTTCCACATCAGAAAGGATGGTTTTTCTAATGAGAGATGCTGTTATCGTAAGTGCTTGCCGTACGGCCATCGGCAGTTTCAATGGCCAGTTCGCAGACGTCACCGCTATAGACCTCGGTGTCGCTGCTGTTACTGAAGCAATCAAACGCGCAGGTATTCCTGTAGATCAGATCGACGAAGTCATCATGGGCCACGTACTCCAGGCTGGCTGCGGTGAAAACACGGCCCGTCAGGTAGCCCTCCATTCGGGTATTCCTCAGGAAGTTCCTGCTTTCACATTGAATAAACTCTGCGGTTCCGGTATGCGTGCCATTTCCCTCGCATCCCAGCAGATCAAACTCGGCGATGCCGACATCATCGTAGCCGGCGGTATGGAATCCATGTCCAACGCCCCCTACTCCATCGCTAAAGGCCGCCGCGGCTACCGTATGGGTAACGGCGTCCTCGAAGACTTGCTCATGCGCGATGGCCTGTTCTGCACAGAAAACAATTACCACATGGGCGTAACGGCTGAAAACGTCGCTGCCCGCTTTGGCGTAACCCGTGAAGATCAGGATAAATTGGCTTGCCGTTCTGAAAACCTGGCTTACAAAGCTCAGCAGGAAGGCAAATTCGACAGCCAGATCGTTCCGGTAACGGTTCATAAGAGAAAAGGCGATGTCATCGTCGACAAAGACGAATTCATCCGCCCGAACTGCACCATGGAAACCTTGGCTAAACTCCGTCCGGCCTTCATCAAAAACGGCACGGTTACCGCTGGTAACGCCTCCGGCATCAACGACGGCGCAGCTGCTGTTGTCGTAATGTCCGCTGAAAAAGCTAAAGAACTCGGCATCAAACCGCTGGCTCGCATCATCGACTGGGCTTCGGCTGGTGTTGAACCGGCTATCATGGGTACCGGCCCGGTTCCGGCAGTCCGCAAAGTCATGAAGAAGACCGGCATGAACGTCGACCAGATGGACCTCATCGAATTGAACGAAGCTTTCGCAGCTCAGTCCGTATACTGCTGCCGCGAACTCGGCCTCAACATGGACAAAGTCAACATCCACGGCGGCGCTATCGCCCTCGGCCATCCGATCGGCTGCTCCGGCGCTCGTATCGTCGTCACCTTGCTCTACGCATTGGCTGAACCGGAAATCAACGGTAAATATGGTCTGGCTTCCCTCTGCATCGGCGGCGGCCAGGGCACGGCTATCATCGTAGAACGTCTGTAATTTAACAAAATTCCCTATTCCCTAGCAATAAGTAATGGAGATGTATAGAGTACGTAATTTTTGGAACGTTCTCTATACATTTTCTTTAAAATGGTGTATGATAGCAATATCAGAGTGTCATTTATAATATGACGCTTTCGCACGGTGCATCCTCTCATACTGATACACCGGCATCTATTTCAATACGTAAAAATTTTCAAGGAGTGATTCCAATGAAAGAAGTAGTTATCGTAAGTGCTTGCCGTACGGCAATTGGTAAATTCGGCGGCGGTTTCAAAAACACACCGGCTGTAGAACTCGGTGCTGTCGTCATTAAAGAAGCGCTCAAACGCGCTGGTATCGAAGGCAAAGATGTCGACGAAGTCGTAATGGGCAACGTCCTCCAGGCTGCTCAGGGTCAGAACCCGGCTCGTCAGGCTATGATCAAAGCTGGTATGCCGATTGAAGTCCCGGCTCTTACGGTCAATAAAGTTTGCGGTTCCGGTCTCCGCTGCGTATCCTTGGCAGCTCAGATGATCAAAGCCGGCGACGCTGACGTCATCGTAGCAGGCGGCATGGAAAACATGTCCATGGCTCCCTTCGCCGTTCCGAAAGCTCGTTATGGCTATCGCATGGGCAATGGTGTCCTCGTCGATACGATGATCAAAGATGGCCTCTGGGACGCATTCAACGACTATCATATGGGCATCACGGCTGAAAACGTTGCTGAACGTTTCGGCATCACTCGTGAAGACCAGGACGCACTCGGTGTCCGTTCTCAGGTCAAAGCTTGCGAAGCTATCAAGAGCGGCGCATTCAAATCCCAGATCGTTCCGGTAACGGTTCATCAGAAGAAACAGGACGTCGTCATCGACACGGACGAATTCCCGCGTGAAGGCACGACCCTGGAAGGCCTTGCTAAATTGAAACCGGCCTTCAAAAAAGGCGGCACCGTTACGGCTGGTAACGCTTCCGGCATCAACGACGGCGCAGCTGCCTTCGTAGTTATGTCCGCTGATAAAGCTAAAGAACTCGGCCTCAAACCGATGGCTAAGATCGTAAGCTATGCTTCCGCTGGCGTAGATCCCGCTATCATGGGTACCGGCCCTGTTCCTTCTTCCCGTAAAGCATTGGCTAAAGCAGGCCTGGAAGTCAAAGACCTCGACCTCGTCGAAGCTAACGAAGCATTCGCAGCTCAGGCTGTATACTGCTGCCGTGAACTCGGTTTCGATATGGACAAAGTCAACATCCATGGCGGCGCTATCGCCCTCGGCCATCCGATTGGTGCATCGGGCGCTCGTATCCTCGTAACCTTGCTCTATGGCTTGAAAGAAGTCGGCGGCAAATACGGTTTGGCTACACTGTGCATCGGTGGCGGCCAGGGTACGGCTTGCGTCGTAGAAAACATCGACTAATTTCATCTCTCATGTGTAAAAAGGCTTGTCGCTTCGGCGGCAAGCTTTTTTTTAGCAGTCAGCTGATATTTTTGAATTTCTGTAGGGGCGACCACATAGGGCGCCCACTTCAGGATTATGCAATCTTCCATTCAGATTGCTGGGAAACTCATTCAAATTCCCAACGGGTCCCCACGTACGATTCCTACAGTGCTACGAGCCACGAAACACGAACCACTAAACTCTATTCCCATTTGGAATATAGAGCGTGAAAAGTGGCCCAAATACATATAACGTTTTTTCAAAAAGTATTTAATTTTCCCGGCAAAAATGATAGAATTAATTTGCTAAAAATTTCAAGCCATGCTTATACGCATCACTAACGAAAGAAGGACTGATAATGAAAACTACATGTCGTAAAATGTCTGTGGTACAGTTGACCTTTGTCACTGCTGCCAACATGCTTGGCGCCGGTATCATCATGCTGCCGACCAAGCTCGCCGAAGTCGGTACGATCTCGATTATTTCCTGGATTATTACCTCACTAGGCTCTTTAGCCCTGGCCATGGCTTTTGCCCGATGTGGCATGTTCACGACAAAGCCAGGTGGTATGGGCGGTTACTCCGAATACGCTTTCGGGCGTGTAGGACATTTTATGGCTAATTACGCCTACTCTGTTTCCATCGTAATTGCAAACGTCGCTATCGCCATTACGGCGGTCGGCTACGGCGCCGGTTTCCTTGAGACAACCTTTACGCCGTTACAGACGTGTTTATATACGATCGCTTTATTGTGGATCGCGGCAGCCCTCAACTTCAGCGGCTCCCGTTATTCCGGCAAGCTCAGTGCCATCACCATCTGGGGTGCCATCATCCCGGTCCTGGGCATTTCCATCATCGGCTGGCATTGGTTCAGCCCGGCTACCTGGCTGGCTTCGTGGAACCCCAATAACCTGGGACTCAGCGATGCCGTCGGCAATTCCATCGCCCTGACCTTGTGGTCCTTCTTGGGACTCGAATCGGCAGCAGTCAACATGGATGCCGTTGAAAATCCGAAGAAATCCGTTCCTATTGCCACTTTCGTCAGCACCCTCGGCGTCGCCATCATCTACGTCGCCTCGACGAACGTCATTGCAGGCATCGTCCCCAATGCGGAAATCCTGGCATCGAGCGCTCCCTTCGGCCTGGCCTTCTCGTACATGCTCGGCGATACGGCCGGCAAAGCCGTCATGGGCCTGATGGTGTTCTCCTGTGCCGGTTCCCTCTTGTCCTGGCAGTTCACCCTGGCCCGCGTCTTCAAGACCAGCGCCCAGCGCGGCCTGTTCCCCAAGATTTTCGCCAAAGTCACAAGCGCTGACGTCCCGGTCAAAGGCATGTTGTGCATCCTCTGCATGCAGAGCCTCCTGGCCCTCATGACCATCAGCCCGACCCTGGCCGCCCAGTTCGAACTCCTGGCCAACCTGGCCGTCGTCACCAACGTCATCCCCTACATGCTCTGTGCCGGGGCCCTGACGACGATCCTCACCAAGGAACATATCCCCAATGAAGTCTGTAACAGAAATACGTCGATATTCCTGGCAGGCGTATCCATTATCTATTGCGTATATGCATTGACCACCACCGATGCCACGACCTTCCTCAGCGGCTGTTTCGCCGTCTTCCTGGGATGGCTGGTATACGTCATCCGCTTCACCATCATGAAGCAGACCATCGTGGAAATTAAATAAAAAAAAGGCTTGTCGCCGTGCGACAAGCCTTTTTTACTGTAGGGGTCGCCACGTGGGCGACCCGCTGGATATCAGGCGACGTTCTCCTTGAACCGGAAAATCATTCATATTCTGAGGCGGGCTTGCCACGGCAAGCCCCTACAATTTCTACAAACTACAAACTCCTCTTCCCCTCAAAGGCCGCCAGGACGACGTTGCGCATGGCTACGCAGCCGATGATGGTCAGGGCGGCTACGACGAAGGGCGTGACGAAGACCAGGGGATTGTTCTGGAGGATCGGCATGGCCTTGAAGATGTACGTAAAGACGTGTATCTGGCTGTCGAAGAGGATGTGCTGGACCAGGGCCCACATGAGGACCATGACGACGATGGCGGCAATGTGGACCAGCCGCTTTTTCCCCTGATAACCATAGCGCTTATACGGGAAGAAATAGAAGGCGAAGGTGGCAATGACGAAGATGCTCATGCCGATGAAGCAGAAGCCCATGATGGCCATGATGCCGACGACCAGGCTCTGCGTCACGGACGAGTCGCTGACGGCTGGGAAGAGGAACATGCCCAGCACGGCACACGGCAGGGGCAGGCTGTAGACGATGGGATCGATGAACTGGGAGTACCAGTATTTCCGCCGGCGCCCTTTCCAGAAATCGACGGCCCGTGCCGCCAGATACTGTATGGCGACGGTCAGGAACATCCACAGGGCGAATAATCCGACCCGGACGGGATAAGAATGCCAGCAGTCCAGGCCGGTCAGGCCGTTGAGCAGGCCGACAGCGACGAGCAGGACGACGGCGCCGCCATACAGAGTCGCCCCGGATGACGCATAATCGCCGTCCCTGCCCGCACGACGGCGGCGATAGCCCAGCCACAGGGGAATGGCAAAGGATAAGATAAAAAAGGCCAGAATCGACGCTGAGGCGATATATGGCCTATCTGAAGCAAAGGCACCAAAGGGCAGCGGCAGGATGCCGCACGACGCCCAGACGACGGCCAGCAGCCGATCGTGCCATGTCTGTTTTTGTAAGTTGTCCATTAACCTACTTCCTTTCGGCCCGGCAGGAGCTGGGATATGGCGTAAGCCAGGAGCATGGTCAGGCTGATTTCTGCGTACATGCCGACGATGAATACGATATCACGGCCAATGGTCGGCCATTCCCAGAAAGGCGCAGCCTTCCAATAGACACCCATGAAGGCCGTAAAGGCCCCGATAGCCGCAAAGACGATGAACCACATGAGGGCCATGACCCAGCGGCGGATACGCCCGCCCTTGGGGCCAAACGTCGCATCGCGGCAGCCCACGTAGGCTACGGGGATGACCAGCGATAAAAAGACATAACTTACCATGGCTACGACGGCACTGGAGCCGCTGTGGATCGTATAGGCACCGATGGGAATGGGAATGATAAAGAAACACATGAAGACACATTGCCGCAAGATATCGCGCCACCAACTCATTTTCTGCAAGACCTCCTAAAATAATGCAAACGAAATCACTTTAGTATACCATATCCCTAAAAGAAAAAAAAGTTTGCACAAGGCCTGGCTTTTGTGTACAATAGAAATTATAGCAAGTGATTTTAGTCCGCACAGAAAGGAACATACATGACAAAGAATTTTGAAATCCTCGGCATTACGCCGAAGATTTGTGAACTCCTCCATAAGCAGGGCGTCGACGAACCGACGGCCATCCAGGCCCAGGCCATTCCGCCGCTGTTCAAGGGCCGCGACATCCTGGCCCAGGCCCAGACCGGCACGGGCAAGACCTTTGCCTTCCTCCTGCCGTCGCTGCAGCAGATCAAGACGGATATCCACGCCGAACAGGTCCTGGTCATGGCACCGACACGGGAATTGGCCCGTCAAATTGCCGACGTCGCCGATACGCTGGCACCGGAACTGGGCATCGACGTCCTCAGCCTCATCGGCGGCAAGACCATCGAGAATCAGCTGCAGAAACTGCACCGCCATCCGCACGTCATCATCGGCACACCAGGCCGGCTTCTCGACCACTGCCGCCGCCATTCCCTCGACCTCAGCGGCGTCCGCCGGGTCATCGTCGACGAAGCGGACCAGATGCTCCAGGCCGGCTTCCTGGAAGACGTCGATACCCTCATCGGCCTGACGCCGAAACGGCGGCAGCTCCTCTTCTTCTCGGCCACTGTCCCGGATAAGATCAAAGGCCTGGCCAAGAAGCACATGCAGAGCCCGCTGGTCCTGAATATTCTCGAAGGCCAGACCATCGCCCTGGAAAACATCGAACAGCGCATCTACATGATGACAGAAGAACAGAAACTGCCGAAGCTCTGCCAGATGCTGACCGACATGAACCCCTACCTGGCCATCGTCTTCTGCAACACCAAGGAATGGACTTCCCTCCTGGCAGGCAAACTTATCGCCAAGGGCTTCAACATCGGCGAACTCCACGGCGACATGTCCCAGAGCCGCCGTAACCAGGTCCTGCGCGACTTTGCCAAAGCCAAGACGCAGATCCTGGTCGCCACGGACATCGCCGCCCGCGGCATCGATATCGAAGGCATTACCCACGTCTTCAACTTCGATGTCCCCCACGACGTCGACTACTACATCCACCGCATCGGCCGCACGGGCCGGGCCGGCAGCGAAGGCTTGTCCATCATGTTCGCCACGGCAGCCGATGAAAACTGGGTCCGCCGCATCGAACACAACATCCACGCGACGATCACCAAATATACCCTGACCGGTCAGGTGAAGGTCAAGGCCAGCAGCCGTCCGCCGAAAAAGAAAAAGACCTACAAGGACAAGCTGCCTGCCAGCACCTACCAGACGACCAAGGAAAAACGCCATAAACAGCGCCATAAGGGCGGAGACAACCGCCGGCGCCGCTAAGGAGGTCTTACTCATGAAAAGTTATCTCACGATAGTCCTCATGCTCTTCACGCTCATAGCCGCAGGTTGTACGCCGGCGACGCCGACCAATTCCCAGCCGCAGAAACAGCAGACCCAGACCCAGCAGCAACAGCCTGGCGAAAGCAAGCAGAGTCAGGATACGAAGAGCCAGGCCGACACGAAAGAAACGCCGGTCGCCAACTTGCCGACCATCGGCGATACCCAGGCCGATTGGGAAAATGAATGGGGCCATCCCTACTCCCAGGGCGACACGATCCGCGTCTTCCATAATGGCCGCTACCAGGTCGTCTTCCAGAACGGCCGGGCCGTTACAGTGACTATCAAAGTCCAAGACGGTGAAAACGTCAATATCAGTGACCTCCTGCCGGAAGATGCCCAGAAACAATCGGCATCGTCAAAAAATATCGGCGGTTCCCAGATGGGCGTCGAAAAATGGCACAGCAAGACCCTGGAAAAAGCCTTATCCTCGACAAAAGGCAACTTCACGGTCATGAAACAACCGGGCAGCATCATCATCGACTGCACTCCGGATTTAAAAAAATAATCAATGTAGGGGCGCCACGTGGGGCGCCCGCTT